>QGVH01000015.1 GCA_003242735.1 bacterium
GAGGAGATCATGGCGCTCTTCGACGAGCTGCACCGCCAGGGACAGACGATCGTGCTGGTGACGCACGAGTACGACATCGCCGCCCACGCCCACCGCATCATCACCCTGCGCGACGGATTGATCGAGAAGGATGTACGCAACGGACGCCGCGCGAGCAGCACGTCGGGCGAGCCAGAGATCCATCATGGAGGTGTACGGTGAGGGTAGTGCTTCGTAAGGGGCTGATCGCGGCGGCTGCGACGTTCGCGGGCGTTGCGGTGCTCGCGTGCAGCGAGTCTCGTGCCAGCGGAGACGGCGGCGATGTGCAGCTCGCGGTCGCCGAGCGGCGGAACCTCGAGATCCTTGCGGAGGCGGCCGGGCTGGTCGAGCCGGTGCGCCTGGTCGAGGTGAAGTCGAAGGCGTCCGGCGAGGTGCTGAAGATCCACGTCGAAACGGGGCAGGACGTGCAGCGCGGCGCGCTGCTCGTGGAGATCGACCCGCGGGACGTGCGCAACGCGTATGCGCAGGCCGAGGCCGACCTGGCCGTCGCGGAGGCGCGGCTGGCGACGGCGGAGGCGCAGAGGAAGCGGGTCGAGGAACTCCGCAAGGCGAACGTCGTCACGGAGCAGGAATACGAGGCCGCGGCGCTGGAAGAGGCGAACGCGCGGGCGCAACTCGTCAAGGCGCGCACCAACCTCGAGCTGGCGCGCGAGCGTCTGGGTGACGTCACGGTCCGTGCGCCGATCGACGGCACGATCATCCAGCGGAACGTCGAGATCGGGACGATCATCGCGTCCGCGAGCCAGAACATCTCCGGCGGTACGCTGTTGCTGACGATGGCGGACCTCTCGCAGATGCAGGTGCGGACGCTGGTGGACGAGACCGACATCGGTCAGATCCGGCCGGGGCAGACGGCGCGGGTGATGGTCGAGGCGTACCCCGGGCGGGTCTTCACCGGCGAGGTCCTGAAGATCGAGCCGCAGGCGGTGGTGGATCAGAACGTGACGATGTTCCCGGTGCTGGTCCTGCTGGACAACGCCGAGCGGCTGCTCAGCCCGGGCATGAACGCCGAGGTCCAGATCGAGGTCGCACGGCGCGAGAACGTCGTGACGGTGCCGAACGCGGCGATCGTGAGCCCGCGCGACCTGATCGCCGCGGGCGCGGTCCTCGGGCTGAAGGAGGAGGACGTGCGCGCGGCCATGCGTGGCGGGATGGGCGCGCCGGCGGGCGGGAACGGGCCCGCAGCGCGCGAAGCGGGGCCGGGCGAGTCCGCGCCGGGGGCGGCGGCTGCAGCGTCGGGCGAACCGGCTGCGGACTGCGCCGCGTTGCGGGAGCGGATCCGGACCGGCGGATTCGAGTCCTTGAGCGAGGCGGAGCGCGCACGGCTGCGCGAGTGCCGCGGCGCGGCCGGGCCGGGCGGCGCGCGCGGCGGGATGCGTCCCGGGACGTTCGCGGGTGGAGGGAGCGCCGTGGCGCCGGATGGGTCGCGTGCGCGGCCGGCGTTCGTGTTCGTCTCCACGCCCAAGGGGCCGGAGCCCCGCCGCGTCATGATCGGGCTGAACGACTGGGATCACACCGAAGTCATCAGCGGCCTGGAGCCCGGAGAGCAGGTCGTGTTGCTGTCCGTCGCGCGGCTCCAGCAGCAGCAGCAGCAATTCGCCGACCAGATGCGGCAGCGGGCAGGCGGCATCTTCCCTGGGCAGGGGCGTTGACGTATGCTCGGGCTCGAGATCCTGCGTGTCGCGTTGGGTGCGATCCGCGCCAACAAGCTGAGAGCGTTCCTGACGACGCTCGGCATCATCATCGGCATCGCGGCGGTGATCACGATGGTCGCGCTGGGCGAGGGTGCCCAGCGCGCTGTCGAGGAGCGCATCGCGCGGCTCGGCACGAACGTGCTGACCGTGCGTCCGGGCCAGCAGTTCTTCGGAGGCATTGACCGGGGCGACCGGCGGTTGACCGCGCGCGATGCCGAGGCGCTGCTGCGGGAGCCGAAGGCGATCCGCGCGGTGAGCCCGGAAATGGAGCGTCGGCTCCAGGTCGAGTACGGCTCGGCCAACTCGAACACGCAGATCTTCGGCGTCTGGGCGAGCTACCCGGCCATCCAGAACCAGCACGTCGCGGTCGGGCGGTATTTCACCGAGAGCGAGGAGCGCGGGCGCCGGCGCGTCGCGGTGTTGGGAGCGCGCGTGGGCGAGCGGCTCGGGGTGCCCAACACCGCTGCGCTGGTCGGCCAGACCATCCGCATCCGCGGCATCCCCTTCGAGGTGATCGGCGTCCTGGCGGAACGGGGCGACCAGGGATGGTCCAACCCGGACGAGGCGATCTACATCCCGCTCGCGACGGCGCAGTTCCGAGTGTTCGGCACGGATCGGGTCCGCTCGATCCTGGTGCAGGCGGTCAGCGCGGAGGCCATGGATGACGCCATCGCCGAGATCGACGCGGTGATCCGCCGCGAGCATCGTCTGCGCCCGGGTCAGCCGAGCGACTTCAACATCCGCAACCAGACGACGCTGCTCACCACGTTCCAGGAGACGACGCGCACGTTCACGTTCCTTCTCGCCGGGATCGCGGCCGTGTCGCTGGTGGTGGGGGGCATCGGGATCATGAACATCATGCTCGTGTCCGTGACGGAGCGGACGCGGGAGATCGGCATCCGCAAGGCGCTGGGCGCGCGTCGTCGCGACATCATGCTGCAGTTCCTGATCGAGGCGCTGGTGCTGTGTCTGGCCGGCGGTCTGCTCGGCCTCGCGGCGGGCGTCGGCGGCGCGTACGCGCTCCAGCGGGTGGCGCAGTGGAACACCGCCGTCGCGCCCGAGTCGCTCGTGCTCGCGGTGGGGTTCGCCGCGGCGGTCGGGCTGTTCTTCGGGATCTGGCCCGCGCGGCGCGCGGCGCGTCTGGATCCGATCGTCGCGCTCCGCTACGAATAGCGGGGAGGGCTACTCCTCGCCGGCGGGCCCTTTCCCGGGCTTCCGCCGGCGGAGCCGTCGGGCCTCCTCGGGGCTGATGCCGGGGAACGCCGGGGCGGTGGCGCCGGGCGTCTGGATGCCCGGCGTGCGGCCGGCGGTCCCGGTCGTGCCGCCGACCGAGCCGGGCAGCGTCCCGCTCTCGCCCTCCGGCTCCGCCGTGGAGCCCTCGGCCGCGGTCTCGAATTCGACGAGCTCCCGGATCAGCGCGGCGCGGGGCTCGCGGGCTCCAGGCGGCGGGGACGGGCGGCCGCGGCGTCGTCTGGCGGGCATGCTCCCTCCGTTGACGATCCTCCCACCGACGGTGGCAAGGCCCGTGCCCCGAGGGTTGCCTCGGGGCGCGTCTGTTGCCATATTTTATAGGCTGAGGAATGAACGGGCCGGTGCGCGCCGCAGCCGGCCCGTGGCTCCCAACGAACGCAACGTGCCGGCCCGAGGCAGACCCGGCCGGCGCGCGGCAATCCAGGAAAAAGGTGGTGAGCGAGTGGCGTATGTGATCGTCGAGGAGGGCGATACCCTCGAGCGTGCGCTGCGGCGTTTCAAGCGTCAGGTCCAGCGCGCGGGGATCTTCAGCGATCTTCGCCGGAAGAAGTACTACGAGAAGCCGAGCGAAGAGCGGAAGCGGAAGGCCAACGCTGCGCGTCGGCGCGCACGGCGGCAGCAGAACCGCCGGAGCTGAGCGCAGTCCCGCGGCGCCTGACAGGAGCGCGCCCGACCGGTGGACCGACCGGCGGGCGCGCTCGTCGTTCCGGGTCGTTTGCCGGCCGCGGGCGGGCGGCGTAAGTTAGCTCGCCGCGTATCTCGCAGCACGGACGAGGACCATGAGCGAGCCGACCAGCCGCCCCCGCGACGCCGAAGCGCGGCGGTACCTGGCGCAGCGAAGGGCGCGGATCGAGCGCGTGCTGAACCGCTCGCTCGTCGTGCCGCCGGCGCCGGCACTGCCGCCGGAGCGCCGCCGCTTCCTGAGGGAGGAAGCGGAAGAGCTGTACTGGAACGAGCTGGCGTGGGAGAAGCTCGCGGGGGACGATCCGCGATCCCGCGATGGGATGGCGGAGTTCGCCTTCCCCGGCTTCCTCGCCTTCATTGACGGACTGTTGCCCCGGGGAACGGGGGCGGGCTCCTCCGTTCAGGCTGCGCCTCGCCCGGAGGTGGTGGAAGACGTGCTCGTCTTCCTCGCGGAGCGGTGCGTGGTGGGCGACGCGGATGGCGAGGACGGCGGAGCGGCGCGGAGCCTGACGGAGCGCCTCCTGGACCTGGTCCTGTACCGGCTCTACCAGCTCCCGCCAGACGACGTGGAGCGCCTCGAGCTGGCGCGGTTGCAGGGGGACGAGTGAGCGGCGGGTCGGCATCGACGAGTGGAGGGCGTGTGGACGGCTCGGCGCCGCGGCCGCGGGGCGGCCGCCCGATCCATCCTGCGGTGGCGCGTCGCCCGCAGTTCATCGCCCACCGCGGCGGTGCGGGCCTCTATCCCGAGAACACCCTCCACGCCTTCCGGCGCGCCGTGGAGGACTGGGCCGTGGACGCGGTCGAGCTGGACGTCCACGCCACGGCGGACGGGCACTGTGTCGTCATTCACGACCCGACGGTGGACCGCACGACGGACGGCGCGGGGCGTGTCGCGGACCTCACGCTGGCGGAGCTCCAGCGGCTGGACGCGGGCTACCGCTTCACGCCGGACGGCGGGCGGACGTTCCCCTACCGGGGGCAGGGGTTGCGCATCCCGACGATCGACGAGGTGCTTGCGGAGCTCCCGTCCCACATCACGGTGATCGCGGAGGTGAAGGCGCGGGCGGCGCAGGCGCCGCTGTTCGAGGCGGTGCGGCGGGCGGGGGCGGAGCAGCGGGTGATCGCGGCGGGGATGCGGGATGCGGATCGCGACCTCTTCTCCCAGTATCCCGGTCCCACGAGCGCGTCGCTCGAGCAGATCCGTCGTTTCGTCATCCTGCACCGTTTGAGGCTGTGGCGGCTGTGGCGGCCGCCGGTGGACGTGGTGCAGATGCCGGAGTACTGGAACGGACGGCGCGTCCTGACGCCGGGGCTCGTGGCGGCGCTGCACGCGTCGGGGCTGCCGGTGCAGGTCTGGACGGTGGACGAGACCGCAGACATGGAGCGGCTGCTGGACTGGGGTGTGGACGGGATACTGACCGACCGGCCGGACCGACTCGCGGCGGTGCTGGTGGGGCGTGGGGCGCGGCGCCCGCCGCCCGGGCTGACCGCGTCCGGCGCGTCGGCGGGCGAGCCGGGCGGGCGGACCGGGTGATGCGGGGATGGAATGGAGGTTGCACGCGTTCGGCGTGATTCCGGTGTCCCTTGCTGTCGAGGCCGCGTCGTTGGACGCGGCCTCGTTCGTTGGATGCCCGATGGACGGTCCCGGCCCAGCGTCTCCCCGAGCACGGAGGATGGATCATGCGATTCGACGACGAGGAGCGGTACGCCCGCTACGAACGACTCGGCGGGCCCGAGGAGCCAGCCGCTGCCGGATACGAGCGTGAGTACGCCAGGCGGCGCCGCCGCGTGTACCACGGTTATGGCATGGGATACCTCGGCGGCGCACTGCGGAGTCGCGGTTCGTACCAAGCGGGGCAGTTGCGATCGGGGCTGAACCCGCGGGACGAGTTCGAGTTCGAATGGGGCGAGGGGTACGTGGGCGGCCGGGGGTACGGCGGCACCAATTACGACTACGAGCACGGCTACCGGCTGGGGACGCAGCGGGTCCCGACGCCGGGGACGGGGCCGGGGCGGGAGGCCGGCGCCGAGGCGGGGGGGCGCGGTGCGGCGGAGTGGCGGCGGCGGGGTCAGTGGGAGCCGTACGGCCCCGCGCGGTACGGCTACGGTCCGTACTACCAGCGGTTGCTGCGACGGCGCCGCTCGGACGAGGAGATCCGGGAGGACGTCGAGGAGACGTTGTTCTACGACACGTGGGTGGACGCGGACCGGATCGAGGTGCTGGTCGAGGACGGCGTGGTGACGCTGCGGGGCACGCTGCCCAGCCACGAGGAGGTGCGCTACGCGGTGGACGACGCGTGGGATGTGGACGGCGTGCGCGGCGTGCGGAGCGAGCTGGTGGTCGAGCCCCCTTCCCGTGGACCGGAGCAGGGCGGCCGCGAGCGTGCGGCGGCCGGCGCCGCCGGTGCGCAGGCGGCGGCGAAGGCGCGGGCCGGCGAGGGAGAGGCGGCGAGTTCGGTGACGGGCGCGCGTGCCGGGGCCGGGCGTCCGCAGGCGGCAGGCGAAGCCGGGAGCGGCGCCGAGGCCGGCGGCGCGGGGAGGTCCGGCCGCGGGCGGCAGGGCCGGTCGAGCGAAGCGGAGAGCTGAGGGGAGGCGGACATGCCGTACGGAGGGGAGTTCGAACGGCGTCGGCCGTGGCGGGGCGGGCTGGGTCCGTTCGGTCGGTGGCCCAAGAAGCCTGCGCGCGGCTTCCCCGTTCGGGGGTTCCACACCTACGACCTCGATTACGGGCGTCAGGCGGGCGGGCCGGACACGGAGTACAGCGGGCGCGCCGGCTGGCCGACGGCCGGCACGGACGAGGCGGCCTCCTCGTCGCGGCGGCGCGGCGCGTGGGAGTACGGCGCGTGGTACGGCGAGGAAGCCGCGTACGGCCTACCGGAGCGTCGCCATCCGAGAGGGTCGTCCGGAGGGCGCGGGCGCATTCCCCCCGAGCCGTGGCCCGGCGAGCGCGGGGCGCGCCGCCGCCCCGGCACGCGCCGGCGACGCTGGCCTTGACGCGAGCCGAGACGCGCGCCTACTAGGCGCCTACGAGCGGGGGCGGACGGCGCGCCCGGAAGCGCGGCGATCGATCGGAGCACGCGATGAGGCAAGGCGGCAGCGGAGCGGCGCGGCGACACACAGACGAGACCCGCGGGTCCGTGGTCGCGCGGCTCCGCGCCCGGTTCCGCGCGCACCTGGAGCGCAGCCGCCTGATCGAGCCGACCGACACGGTGCTGGTCGCGGTGTCCGGCGGCCTCGACTCCGTCGTCCTCCTGGAGCTGCTGCGGTTCGGGCTCGGCGACCGCGGACCGCGGCTCGCCGCCGCGCACTTCGACCACGGCATGCGGCCGGGCAGCGCTGCGGACGCGGAGTGGGTCGCGGGACTGTGCGAGGCGTGGCGAGTGCCGCTGGAGCGTGAGCGTGCCGCGTCGCCGCCGCGTTCCCAGGCCGAAGCGCGCGCTGCGAGGTATCGTTTCCTCCAGCACGCCGCCGCGCGCGTCGGCGCGGATCGGATCGCGACGGCGCACCACGCCGATGACCAGGCGGAGACCGTGCTGTTCCGCATCATCCGCGGCACCGGCCTGCGGGGCCTCGCCGGCATTCCGGAGCGGCGGGGGAACATCGTCCGGCCGCTGCTCCCGTTCCGGCGGACGGAGCTGGAGGCCTACGCGCGGGCGGCGGGCCTGCGTCACCGGGAGGACCCCACCAACTTCTCCCCGGGCTACGCCCGGAACCGGCTGCGCCATGAAGTGCTGCCGCGCCTCGAGGCCATCGCGCCGGGCGCCACGGAAGCGTTGATCCGTCTCGCGGACGAGGCCCGCGCCGCGGAGGGCGCGTGGGAGTCGCTCCTCGATGAGGTGGAACGGCGAGTCGCATCGGCCGATGACGACGGCGTTCTGCTTGCCAGGGAGCGCTTCCTCTCGTATCATCCCGAAGTCCGCGCCCGGTTGCTCCGCCGCCTCCTCCATCGTCTCGGCAGCCATCCCGATCGCGCGGGAACCCGGGCAGCGCTTGAGTTTATTAGACTTGGCGCGAGCGGCGGTCACTTCGATGTGATCGGCGGCGTGCGCCTGGAGCGGGAATTCGACCGCATTCGGTTGCGGCCGGGCCCGCGGCGGGCGGAATCCGCCGTCGGGGACCGGCCGCTCATCATTGCAGGACCGGAGCGCGGGAGCGGCGTGGCGATCATCGGCGGCCGTCGCTTCGCCGTCGAGTGGATGCCAGGGGACGAGGAGACGACGCCGACGACGGCAGCGTTCGATGCCGCGGCGCTCCGTTTCCCGCTCGAGCTCCGGGGCTGGCGCGCCGGTGACCGCATCCGGCTCCCCTACGGGGCGAAGAAGCTCAAGAAGCTTTTCGTCGAACGGCGGATCGGCCGAAGCGAACGCGCGGCGACGCCGGTGCTCGTGGATGCCGCCGGCCGCGTCGTCTGGGTCGCGGGCGTCGCACGGGCCGCAGGAACGGAAACCAAGCCGGGGAGCCCGGCCTTCCACCTCAGGATCCGTGATGCCGGAAGCGCATAATGCACATGTCGCGGCCACTCCGAACGGCGGGGTGCCGGGGGGGGCGGATCTACGGACTGGCGGCCGGATCCTGAAGCGGGTGGTGTTCGACCAGGAGGCGATCGCCCGCCGCGTCGCGGAGATGGGACAGGAGATCGCGACCGCGTACCCGGACGACACGAAGCTCCTGGTGCTCGGCCTGCTGAAGGGATCGTTCATTTTCCTCGCCGACCTGGTGCGTCAGATCCCCCGCCCCCTGCACGTGGACTTCCTGGTGGCGTCCAGCTACGGCTCGGGGACGGTCACCAGCGGCGAGGTGCGGCTGCTCTACGATCCGGAGGCGACGATCGAGGGGCGGCACGTCATCCTGGTGGAGGACATCATTGACAGCGGGACGACGCTGAACCGTCTGGTCCCGCTGCTGCGGGAGCGGAAGCCGGCGAGCCTCGAGCTCTGCGCGCTGCTGCACAAGCGCGTCGCCGAGGACCTGGTCTTGGAGCCGCGCTGGGTCGGCTTCGACGCGCCGCGCGAATTCCTGGTGGGCTACGGCCTGGATCACGCGGAGGATTACAGGCACCTGCCCTACATCGCGAGTCTGTGAGGCGAAGGAGTCAGTGAAGGAACACAGGATGCCCGAGCGCGACGGCAGTCGAGGGAACCGTGGATCCCGTTGGGCGCGTCTGTCGAGGACGGCGTCCTTCTGGATCCTCGTGTTCCTGGTCCCGATCCTCATCATCCAGGTGTTGAGCCCGCGGCGCGACGACTCGGTCGAGCTGAGCTATTCGCAGTTCATCGAGCAGCTCGACGCGGGCAACGTCGCGCGGGTGACCATCACGGAGGGGCAGCGCGTCGAGGGTGTCCTGAGCACGCCGGTCATGTCGGAGACGGCCGGTCGGCCGGTGAGGAACTTCTACACGCTGCTCCCCATCAAGGACAGCGAGAGCCTGCTCGCGCGGATCGAGGCGCGGGTGCCCGTGGTGGACGCTGCGGAGCCCCCGCAGAACTGGTGGGTCTTCTTCGCCCAGATGCTGCCGTGGCTGCTGCTGATCGGCATCTGGTTCTTCTTCCTGCGGCAGATGCAGGCGGGCGGCTCGAAGGCGTTCCAGTTCGGCAAGTCGAAGGCGCGGCTGCTCAGTGGTGATACGCCGAAGGTCACGTTCGCGGACGTGGCGGGGGCGGATGAGGCGAAGGAGGAGCTCCGGGAGATCATCGAGTTCCTGAAGGACCCGCAGAAGTTCAGCCGGTTGGGAGGCCGGCTGCCGAAGGGCGCGCTGCTGGTGGGGCCGCCGGGGACGGGGAAGACGCTGCTGGCGAAGGCGGTGGCGGGCGAGGCGGGTCGGCCGTTCTTCTCCATGTCGGGGTCCGACTTCGTGGAGATGTTCGTGGGCGTGGGCGCCTCGCGGGTGCGCGACCTGTTCGAGCAGGGCAAGGCCCACGCGCCGTGCATCATCTTCATTGACGAGATCGACGCCGTGGGCCGTCACCGCGGCGCCGGGCTGGGCGGCGGGCACGACGAGCGGGAGCAGACGCTGAACCAGCTCCTGGTGGAGATGGACGGCTTCGAGTCCAACGACGGCGTGATCCTGCTGGCGGCCACGAACCGGCCGGATGTGCTGGACCCGGCGCTGCTCCGCCCGGGGCGGTTCGACCGACAGATCGTGGTGGACGCGCCGGACGTGAAGGGGCGCGAGGGGATCCTCCGGGTCCACTTGCGGAAGATCCCGCTGGCGGACGACGTGGACGTGGCGGCGCTGGCGCGCGGGACGCCGGGGATGAGCGGCGCGGACCTGGCGAATCTGGTGAACGAGGCGGCGTTGCTGGCGGCGCGCCGCAACCGTGACAAGGTGTACATGGCCGACCTCGAGGAGGCCAAGGACAAGGTGATGCTGGGCGCCGAGCGGAAGAGCCTGGTGCTCTCCGAGTCGGAGCGGCGGCTGACGGCCTACCACGAGGCGGGTCACGCTGTGGTGGCGCTCAAGACCCCCGGCCTCGATCCGTTGCACAAGGTCACGATCGTGCCGCGTGGCCGGGCGCTGGGGGTTACGGCATCGCTGCCGGAAGAGGACCGGCACGCGTACTCGAAGGACTACCTGCTGGCGCGGCTGGCGATGCTGTTCGGCGGGCGGGCGGCGGAGGAGCTCGTGTTCGGGCCGGACAAGGTGACGACGGGCGCCGGCAACGACATCGAGCGTGCGACCCGGCTCGCGCGCCGGATGGTGACGTGCTACGGCATGAGCGACCTCGTCGGCCCGTTGGCCGTGGGCGACTCCGAGCAGGAGGTGTTCCTGGGCCGTGAGCTGGTGCAGCGCCGGGAGATCTCGGAGAAGACCGCCGAGCTGGTGGATTCGGAGGTCAAGCGGCTGATCGACGAGGCGTACCAGCGGGCGCTGAACACGATCCAGGAGAACCGGGACCTGCTCGAGCGGATCGCGGAGGCGCTGCTGGAGCGCGAGACGCTGGACCGGGAGGACATCGAGCGGCTCGCGGCGGGCGAGCCGTTGCCGCCGTTGCGGCAGGCACCCGACGGCCAGGCCGGCCGGGCGACTCCGGAGAAGAGCCTGGCGCCGGCGCTGGGCGCCCCCGACGGGGTCGCGGCGGAGGAGTCCGGCGGGCGGAGCCGGGCGGCCTCCGCGGCCCGGGAGGCGGCGGCGCACCGGGTGGGGGAGGCGGAGGCGGATCCCAACCCCGTGGGGTGATGCGGGCCGCGGTGCCACCCGCCGGGATGGCGTCGGTCTGGGAGACGGCGCGCGGGCCGGTGACGCTGGATCGCCCGCGCATCGTCGGAATCCTCAACGTCACGCCCGATTCCTTCTGGGATGGCGGCAGGTACGCGGCCCTGGATGCGGCGGTCGCATGCGCCGCCGCGCTGATCGAGCACGGCGCGGACATCATTGACGTCGGGGGCGAGTCCACGCGCCCGGGCGCGCGCTCGGTCCCGGTCGAGGAGGAGCGGGCGCGCGTCGTGCCGGTGGTCCGGGAGCTGCTGCGGCGCTGGCCCGACCTGATCGTCTCCGTGGACACCGTGAAGGCCGAAGTGGCGGGGGCCGCCCTCGCGGAGGGCGCGGCGGTGGTGAACGACGTGTCCGGCCTGCGCCTGGACCCCCGCCTGGGCGAGGTGGTCGCGGAAGCCGGCGCGGGCCTCGTGCTCATGCACTCGCGCGGCTCCGTCGAGGAGATGGCGAGCTACGACACCGCCCGCTACGGCCCGGACCCGGTGGGGGAGATCGCCTCCGAGCTGGCCGCCGCACTGGACCGCGCGACCGCCGCCGGGATCCCGCGGTCCGCCATCGTCCTCGACCCGGGGCTCGGCTTCTCCAAGCGCACTGAGCACAGCGTGGCGGTCATCGCCCACCTCGACCGGATCCTGACGCTGGGACGGCCCGTGCTGGTCGGGCCGTCCCGGAAGCGGTTCGTGGGCGAGCTGGCCGGCGGCCTCCCGCCGGCCGAACGACTCGAGGGGACGCTCGCCGCCTGCGTCGTCGCGCTCCAGCGCGGGGCGCGCCTGTTCCGCGTGCACGACGTGCTCGCCGTCCGCCGTGCCCTGACCGTGGCCGAAGCCCTGCTCAGCGCACCGTGAGAGACCTGTTCCAGCGGTACTCCTTCCTGCTCCCCGGCCTGAAGGACCTGGCCCAGATCCTCATCGTCGCCGCCGGCTTCTACTACGTGCTGCGGCTGCTGGCCCGCACGCGGGCCATGCAGATGCTCTTCGGCCTCGTGGTGCTCGTCCTGATCTACTTCGCCGCGCGGCTGTTCGACCTGGGCCTCATCGAATACATCATGGAGATGCTGTTCCAGTACGGCGCCATCGCGGCGCTGATCGTCTTCCAGCCCGAGTTGCGGAGCGCGCTGGCGCGGCTGGGACAGAGCCGTATGTTGCGGCTTTTCAACAAGATGGAAGAAACGGCGGTGGTGGAGGAGCTGATCGAGGCGGTGGAGCGTCTGTCGCGGGCGAAGATCGGCGCCATCATCGCCGTGGAACGCGAGGTGGGGCTGGACGAGTATGCACAGACGGGGACGCGGATCCAGGCGGCGGTCTCGGCGGACATCCTGGTCAGCATCTTCGCTCCCTACGGCCCGCTGCACGACGGCGCGGTGCTGATCCGGCGGGACACGATCATCGCGGCCGGGGTGATCCTGCCGCTGACCCAGTTCCCGGTGGCGGACCGCAGCCTCGGCACGCGGCACCGGGCGGCGCTGGGGCTCTCCGAGGAGACGGACGCGCTGGTGATCGTGGTGAGCGAGGAGACGGCGCAGGTCTCGCTGGCGTACCGGGGCCGCCTGGAGCGCAACGTGACCTCGGAGCGGCTCTACGAGGCGCTGACGGGGCAGCCGCGGGTCCCGACGGCGGCGGGGCGGGGAGAGCGCGTTGACAGGTCTGGCCGGGGCGGGTAGATTGCCCCGAATAACACCAAAGGACCGTCCCGATTCGATTCGGACCCAGCCGCGAGGAGCACGCTTGGAAGGCACCATCGAATACGCGCTGCTTCAGATGTTCAAGGACGGGGGCGTGATGATGTACCCCCTCCTCCTGTGCTCGCTGGTCGGATTGGGCGTGATCATCGCCAAGTTCTACATGCTCCAGGTGGCGGATTCCCGCTCGAAGAACCTGCTGACGCGGGTCATGGAGCTCGTCCAGAAAGGCCAGCTCGACGCCGCCATCGAGCTCTGCGAGCAGACGCCGGGCCCGGTCGCGGCGATCCTCCTGTCGGCCCTGCGTCGGATCCGCGAGGGCCGGATCGAGGAAGTGGAGTTCGAGAAGGCGGTCAAGACGACGGGCGTCATCGAGCTCGGATTCCTGGAGCGCGGGTTGGTGGTGCTCGCGACGGTCGCCAACGTGGCGCCGCTGATGGGCTTCCTCGGCACGGTGGCGGGGATGATCTCCGCCTTCGGCGCGATCGCGGTGGCGGGGCAGGTGGAGGCGGCGCTGGTCGCGGGCGGGATCAAGGTGGCGCTGATCACGACGGCGGCGGGGCTGGTCATCGCCATTCCGGTGAACATCGCCTACAATTACTTCGTGACGAAGATCGACAAGCTCATCCTGGAGATGGAGCAGGGCACCGCGGCGGTCCTGAACTACGTGTGGGAGTTGCTGAAGGTCGGCGGGCTGCAGCCGGCGAGCCAGGGAGCGAACCCGGGTCACATTGGAGCGAGGTGAGCCATCATGGCGATCATGAAGAAGAAGAAGCGGGTCAGCGGTGAGATCCCCACCTCGTCCATGGCGGACATCGCCTTCCTCCTGCTGATCTTCTTCCTGGTGACCACGGTGTTCGACGAGGAGAAGGGCCTTTCCATCGTGCTCCCGGAGCCGCAGCAGGAACTCGAGGTCTCGCAGAAGAACGTCCTCCACCTCATGGTGCGGGCGGACGGCATCGTGGAGGTGAAGCGGGGCGAGAGCCCGTCGATCCAGCCGGTGCGGCCGTCGGAGATCGAGACGATCTGGCGGGTGGAGGTTGCCCAGAACCCGAACCTGATCGCCGCGGTGAAGACGTACCCGGACGCGCCGTACCGGAACATGATCGCGGTGCTGGACCAGCTCCAGAAGGCTGGCGCGGAGCGGATCTCCCTGCAGATGATGGAGTGAGGGAGCGATGATCCAGGGCGGACTCAAGAGGAAGTCGAAGGCGAACAGCGAGATCCCGTCGTCCTCGCTGGCGGACATGGCGTTCCTCCTGCTGATCTTCTTCATGGTCAGCACGACGTTCCCCAAGGAGAAGCCGCGCCGGCTGCCGTTCCCCGAGGCGGAGGCGACGAAGAAGGTGGACGAGCCGCGCAAGAACATTCTGCACGTGTGGCTGGAGAAGGACGGCTCCGTCTACATCAACGACGTGCTGGTCCCGATGAACGAGGTCTCGAACGTCGTCGCGCCGCAGTACGAGGCGACGGACCGGAAGCTGGTGGTCTCGCTCCGCGCCGATCGGGACGTGCCGTACCACTACGTGGACGCAGTGACGAAGGAGCTCCAGGAGGCGTACGCGCTCCGGGTGACCTTCCACACCAATCTCGAGCAGCGCGTGACTCGGGAAAGGAGGTAGGCCATGAACGTGGTCGTGATGGCGGATTCCTCCGGGGCCCAGGCCGAGGTCCTGACGGCGAACGATCGGCTGAAGCGCCGCTCCGGCGATCTGTTCTGGTGGTCGCTCATTCTGGCCGTCGTGGTCCACTGGGCGCTCTTCATGTTCTTCCCGACGTTGAGCGCGCAGGACATGTCGTTCACGACTCCGGAGTTCACCGCGTACGAGATCCCGCCCGAGGTGGAGATCCCGCCGCCGCCGCAGCAGATCGCGCGGCCGGCGCGGCCGGTGATCGCGGATGCGTCGATCGACGAGGACGTGACGATCGCGCCGACGACGTTCGAGGACAACCCGATCGAGAACCTGCCTCCGCCCCCGACGACGACGGCACCGGATGACATCTCGGTGGCGCCGGTGCCCACGCCGTTCACGGTGGCGCCGGAGCTGAAGAACCGAGCCGAGGTGCAGCGCGCGCTCGAGCGGTACTACCCGCCGCTGCTGCGGGATGCGGGGATCGGCGGCACGGTCCTGGTGTGGTTCTTCATTGACGAGACGGGGAAGGTCCGCAACAGTCTGATCAAGGAGTCGAGCGGCCACAAGGCGCTGGATGAGGCGGCGCTGAAGGTGGCGGAGATCATGCAGTTCACGCCGGCGCTGAACCGGGACAAGAAGGTGCCGGTGTGGGTTGCGCTGCCGATCGACTTCCGGACGAAGTGAGGGGTGCAGGGCGCAGCGGGGGGCTGCGCCCTGCGAGCGTGAGTGGAAGGGACCGGCCCTGCGGGGGCCGGTCCCTTCGCGTTGATCTTTGGTCTGTGGAGAAGTAAGATAGGCGGAGATGTACCGAGCGCGGCTGGCGGAGACGCTGCCCGCGGTGCGGGAGCGACTGGCGCGTGCGTTGGAGCGTGCGGGCCGGCGGGACGAAGTGGTGATCGTCGCGGTGACCAAGGGGCACGGCCCGGAGGCGCTGGAGGCGTTGCTGGATGCGGGGCTGGCCCGGTTCGGGGAGAACCGGGTCCAGGAGCTGGAGGCGAAGGTGGCGGCGGTAGGGCGGGAGCGTGCCGAATGGCACCTGATCGGCCACCTCCAGCGGAACAAGGTGCGGCGGGCGCTCCCGCTGTTCGATCTCATTCACAGCATCGACTCGCTGCGGCTGGCGCAGGAGTTGTCGAAGGAGGCGGGGAGGGCGGGGCGTACGGTGACCGGGCTGGTCCAGGTCAACACGTCCGGGGAGCCGACGAAGGGCGGGCTGCGCGCAGAGGAGGCGGTAGAGGGGGTGGGGCGGATCGTGGAGCTGCCCGGGTTGCGCATCCAGGGGCTCATGACGATGGCGCCGTTCACCGACGACGAGCGGGTGATCCGTCGGACGTTCGCTGCGGCGCGTGAGCTGTTCGAGGCGTGCGCGAAGCAGGTCCCGGCGTTCGAGGCGCGACACCTCTCGATGGGGATGTCCAACGACTTTGAGGTGGCGGTGGAGGAAGGAAGCACGATGGTGCGCCTGGGCACCGTTCTCCTGGGGGAGCGTAGGCAATGATCGACCTGACGCCACTCGAGGTCCGCAAGAAGAAGGAAGACTTCCGGCGGGCACTCCGCGGCTACGAGCCGGTGGACGTGGACACGTTCCTGGATCTGGTCGCGGACCGGATGGAGCAGCTCGTCCGCGAGAACCTCGCGCTGAGCGAGAAGGCGGGGCGGCTGGAGGAGGAGATCGCGGCGTACCGGGAGCGCGAGCGGGCGTTGACGGACGCGCTGGTGAGCGCGCAGGAGATGCGGGAGGAGCTGCGCCGGCAGGCGGCGCGGGATGCGGAGGAGCTGCGGCGGGCGGCGGAGGCGGAGGCGGAGCGCCTGCGGGACGGGGTGAGACAGGCGCTGCAGCGGGAAGAGACGGCGTTGCGGGAGCTCCGGGCGCGGCGCGCACGGCTCGTGCAGGAGTACCGTGCCATGCTGGAGCGGGAGCTGAACGAGCTGAGCGTGCTGCTGCAGACGCTGGAGATCGCGGAGGAGAAGGACGAGCTGTCGCTCGGGACGGAGGGCTTCGCCGCGCCGTCGCTGTCGGTCGAGGGAGGGCCGGTGGCGGCGGCCGGGCCGGCGGCCCCGGCGACGGGCATCGGGTCCCCGTCGCCGTTCCCCGCCGTGAGCCCGATGACGCCGGCCGTGGAGGGGGCCGTGGCGGCGGAGAGTGATGCGGGCTCCCTCGGGGCGGACCTGGAGCTGGAACCCCTGGCTGGGTCGGAGCAGGAACGGTCCGCGGCGAAGCCGGACGAGGGCAAGCCGGGCGGTTCGGCGGCGAAGGCACAGGACGAGCAGTTCCCCGAGAGCCTGGACTGGCTCTCGTCGTTGTTGCGCGAGGATCCGTGATGGCGTCGTCGGCGGACGCGCTCCGTCGGGAGCTGCGGGAGGCCGTCGCGGCGGTGCGGGAGCGGACGGCGTTCGAGCCGGAGATCGGCATCATCCTTGGATCCGGTCTCGGCGCGCTGGCCGACGAGATCGAGCTCGAGGCGGCGATCCCCTACGAAGAGCTGCCGCACTTCCCGCTCTCCACGGTGGAGACCCACACGGGCCGGCTGCTGCTCGGGCGCCTGGAAGGGCGGCGGGTGGCCGTGCTCCAGGGCCGGTTCCACCGGTACGAGGGGTACTCGCTCCAGCAGGTGACGTTCCCCGTCCGCGTCCTGTACCTCCTCGGCGCACGCATCCTGGTGGTCTCGGCGGCGTGCGGCGGGATGAACCCGCTTTGGGAGCCCGGCGACCTGGTGCTGCTGGACGACCATATCAACCTCCTCGGTGACAACCCGCTCATTGGCCCGAACCTGGACGAGCTGGGGCCACGGTTCCCGGACATGTCGGAGCCCTACGACCGGGACCTGCAACGGCTCGCGCAGGAGGTTGCGCTCGAGTTGCGCATTCCGCTCCGACGGGGCGTGTACGTGGCGGTGCCGGGACCCAACCTCGAGACGCGCGCGGAGTACCGGATGCTGCGGGGCATGGGGGCGGATGTCGTGGGCATGAGTACGGTGCCGGAGGTGATCGTGGCCCGGCACATGGGGATGCGGGTCCTGGGGTGTGCGATCATCACCGATTCCTGCCTGCCGGATGCGCTGGAGCCGACCGCGTTCGAGCGCATCGTCGAGATCGCGATGGCCGCGGAGCCGAAGCTCACGGCGTTGATCCGGGGCGTGCTCGCGCGGCTGGGTCCCGCAGGGGCCGTGTAGGGGCGAGGATGGCTCGCCGGGACCACGGCCCCACGGCCTACCCGGAGTTCCCCAGGCGAGCGACGGAGCTGGAGCTGGAGATCCTCCAGCAGTGGCGGGACGAGGACCTCTTCCGCCGCACGCTCGAGGCGACGGAAGGGCGGGAGGAGTTCGTCTTCTACGAAGGGCCGCCCACCGCCAACGGGCGGCCCGGTCTGCATCATGTGCTGAGCCGCAGCATCAAGGACCTGTTTTGCCGGTACCAGACGATGCGCGGCAAGCACGTGACGCGCATCGCGGGCTGGGACACGCACGGCTTGCCGGTCGAGATCGAAGCGGAGAAGGCGCTGGGGATCAGCGGTAAACGGGAGATCGAGGCGGTCGGCGTCGCGCGCTTCAACGAGGTGTGCCGGGAGAGCGTGTTCGTCTACAAGGAGGAGTGGGAGCGGCTCTCCGAGCGCATGGGCTACTGGCTCGACTATTCGAGGCCGTACATCACGTTCAGCGCCGACTACATCGAGAGCGTCTGGTGGATCCTGGGGCAACTGCACGAGCGGGGACTGATCTACCGGGGCTACAAGAGCGTGCCGTACTGCCCGCGGTGCGGCACGGCGCTCAGCTCCCACGAAGTGGCGCTCGGTTACGAGGAGGTGCTGGACCCGTCCCTCTACTTCCTGGCGCCGGTGACCGGCCCGCGCGGGGAAAGTGATCCGGAAGGACGCGCATTTCTGGTCTGGACGACGACGCCCTGGACGCTGCCGGCGAACACGGCGCTCGCGGTGCATCCGGCGCTGGAGTACCTCGAGGTGGAGCACGACGGCCGCGGGCTGATCCTCGCGGCTTCGCGGGCCGAGGAGGTCCTGGGTTCCGGACTGCGCGTGCGGCGGCGCTACATGGGCCGTGAGTTGATCGGGCTGCGCTACGAGCGGCCGTTCGATCTGGATCCGAGCCAGCCGGCAGCGGCCACGCCCGTGACGTGGACGGTGGTGGGCGAGGAGTTCGTGAGCGCGGAGGAGGGGACCGGCGTGGTGCACCTCGCGCCGGCGTTCGGCGCGGACGACTTCGAGGCGGGTGTGCGACACGGGCTGCCGTTGTTCCAGCCCGTGGACGACGCTGCCCGCTTCAAGCCCGGACTCGGGTTCGTCGAGGGGCTGTTCGTCAAGGCCGCGGACGATCTGCTGGTGAAGGACCTCGAAGCCCGCGGTCTGGTCTTTCGCTCCACGCTGGAGCCGCACGCGTACCCGCACTGCTGGCGCTGCTCGAGTCCGTTGATCTACATGGCGCGGGACTCGTGGTACATCCGCACGACGGCGGTCCGTGCCGCGATGATCGCGAACAACCGTGCGGTGCGCTGGCACCCGCCGGAGGTCGGGGCGGGGCGTTTCGGGGAGTGGCTGGCGAGCAATGTGGATTGGGCGCTGTCCCGGGCGCGCTACTGGGGCACTCCGCTGCCGATCTGGGTCTGCGAGCGAGACCCGGAACACTGGGAGGTGATCGGCTCCTATGCCGAGCTGCGGCAGCGGGCCGGGCGGCTGCCGGTGCCGGAGGGTGGCGGGCTGGATCCGCACAGGCCGTGGATCGACGAGCTGCACTGGCCGTGCGAGCGGTGTGGCGGCGAAATGCGCCGCACGCCCGACGTGATGGACGTGTGGTTCGACTCCGGGGCGATGCCGTACGCGCAATGGCACTACCCGTTCGAGAACCGGGCGGAGTGGCGGCGGCATTTCCCGGCAGATTTCATCTGCGAGGGCGTGGACCAGACGCGTGGCTGGTTCTACTCGCTGATGGCGATCTCGACGATGCTGGGGCACGGGCCGCCGTACCGCAACGTGGTGGTGAACGATCTGCTGCTGGACGCGGAAGGGCAGAAGATGTCCAAGTCCCGCGGCAACGTGGTGGACCCGTGGGAAGCCATCGGCGAGTTCGGCGTCGATGCGATCCGGTGGTACTTCGCGACGGTCAGTCAGCCGTGGGTGCCCAAGCGCTTCGACCCGCGCGCGCTCCGCGACTCCTCACGCCGGATGTTCGACACGCTGGCGAACACGTACCGCTTCTTTTCGCTGTATGCGAACGCCGAGGGCTGGGCGCCGTCGGCAGCCGATCCCGAGCCGGCGGAGCGGCCGGTGCTGGACCGGTGGATCCTGTCCCGGCTCACCGGCCTGGTGGCGTCCGTGCGCGCGGAGCTGGACGCGTACGAGCTGACGCGCGCTGCGCGGGCGATCGGCGACTTCGTCGTGGACGACCTGTCGAACTGGTACGTGCGGCGGAGCCGCGACCGGTTCTACCGGAGTGGAGACGCGCCGGACACGCGAGCGGCGTTCCGGACGCTCTACGACACGCTGGTGGCGGTGGTCGGGTTGCTGGCGCCCTACACCCCGTTCCATGCGGACTGGCTGCACCGCGCCCTGCGGGGCGGCGCGTCGGTCCACCTTGCGCCGTTCCCGGAACCCGATGCTTCGCTGCGCGACGGAGGACTGGAAGCGCGGATGGAGGCGGTCCGGGTGCTGGCGCGGCTGGGGAGAGCGGCGCGGGAGCGGGTCCGGATCCGGGTGCGGCAGCCGCTCCGGGTCGCGTACGCCGTGCTCCCCGGGGGCGGCGGCCTCGAGGCGGAACTCGTCGAGGTGCTCGAGCAGGAGTTGAACCTCAAGGAGGTTCGATTCCTGCAGCGGGCCGAGGAGGTGATGGAGCTCCGGGCGGTGCCGGACTACCGTGTTCTGGGCAAGAGGTTCGGTCCGCGGACGGCGCAGGCGGCGGAGGCGATCCGGGCGCTCCCGCCGGAGCGGCTGTGGGCGTGGAAGCGCGGCGCCGAGTTGGGGATCGTGGTGGACGGGGAAGGCCATGCGTTGACGGGCGAAGAGTTCGAGATCACGCAGGCGGCGCGAGGCGACCTCGTCCTGGAGAGCGATGCCGGCTACGCGCTCGCGTTGGATCCGACGCTGGACCCCTCCCTGAAGAGGGAGGGGCTGGCCCGGGAGCTGGTCCACCGCATCCAGACGGCGCGGCGGCAGGCGGGCCTCGCGGTGACGGACCGTATCCATCTCGGCATCTTCGGGGTATCCGAAGTTGTCGAGGCAGCGCGGTTGCACGAGGCCTTCATCGCGCGAGAGACCCTCGCCGTGGATGTGGCCACCGGCAGCACGCGGCCGGAGGGACGGTTCGCCTTCACCAGCGACGTGGAGATCGACGGTTGGACGGTGCACCTCGGGCTGGCGGTCGCATGACTCGCCGCTCGCCGGGTAACGTAGGCCTGACGAGGACGATCCATGGGGTTCAGCAAGGACGAGCTGCGCCGATTGGAGGAGCTCCTGCTCAAGGATCGAGAGCGAACGGTGAGGAAGCTGTCGCGCTTCGCCGAGGAGTTCGTGGACACCGCAGGGGATGGGGCGTGGATGGAGCGGAACATCTTCACCCTCCACGCGGCCGAGCAGGGCACGGACATGATGGAGCGGGAGAAGGCGTTCCTGCTCGCGAGCGAGGAGGGACGCCGTCTGGCCGCGATCGACGCAGCGTTGCGGAAGCTGTACCGGGAGCCCGAGGCGTTCGGGCGGTGCGAACGTTGTGGCGGAGAGATCGGGTTCGCCCGGCTCGAGGCGCTGCCCCACACGGCGTTGTGTATCTCGTGCCAGACCCTTCAGGAAGCGGGAGGAGGGTGAGCGTGTGGATGCGGTGAGCACGCGAGGCGTGGGAGCGACGGTGCAGTCGTGGGTCGGGAGCAAGGCCGCGCTGTTCCTGCTGGTCGCGGGGACGGTGCTGGGTGTGGACATCGTCACGAAGCTGGTGGTGCAACAGTCGCTGCACCTCTACCAGCAGGTGCCGCTGATCGGCGACTACGTGCGGCTGACGTACATCTACAACCCGGGCGCGGCGTTCGGCATCCACCTCGGCCCGTACTCGCGCGTGGTCTTCCTGGCGCTGTCCGTCGTCGCGCTCGTGGCGCTGGGCGGGATGTACTGGGTGACGCCGGTCCACGACAGGGCGCGGCTCACGGCCATCGCGCTGATCTGCGGCGGCGCCGTCGGAAACCTGCTGGACCGGATCCGGTCGGAGCACGGCGTCGTAGACTTCCTCGATGTCGGCGTGGGGGACATCCGCTGGCCCGTGTTCAACATCGCCGACATCGCGGTGACGATGGGCGCGATCTTCCTCGCGCTCTCGCTGTGGCGGGAGGAGCGGGAGGATGAGCGGGCCGGCGCATGACGCGGCGGTCGAGCGGCAGACGCTGCGGGTCGAGGAGGCGGGGGCCGAGCGGCTGGACCGCTACCTGGCGCGGCGGCTGCCGGAGCTCTCGCGCTCGCGGATCGCGCGGCTCCTCGAGGCGGGCCTCATCCGGCTGAACGGCCAGCCTGCGCGCAAGAGCGAGCGCGTCGCCCCGGGCGACATCATCGAAGTGGAGTTCCCCGCGCCCGAGCCCAGCGGACTCTCGCCGGAAGCGATTCCCGTCCCGATCGTCTACCAGGACCGCGACCTGGCGGTGGTCGACAAGCCGGCCGGCCTGGTCGTGCACCCTGCCCCTGGGCATGCGAGGGGAACGCTGGTGCATGCGCTGCTGCATCACCTGGGAGACCTGTCGGGGGTGGGCGGGGTGCTGCGGCCCGGGATCGTGCACCGGCTGGATCGCGACACTTCGGGCCTCCTACTCGTTGCGAAGAACGACGCCGCGCACCGCGCGCTCGCGGAGGCGCTCAAGCGCCGCGAGGTGCGGCGTGTGTACACCGTCGCGGCGTGGGGGCACCTCGACCGGGACGAGATCGTTGTGGACGCCCCGATCGGGCGCTCGCGTTCGGACCGGAAGCGCATGGCGGTGGTGGAAGGCGGGCGTCCAGCCCGCACGCGCCTGCGGCGCCTGGAGCGGTGGCGAGCCGCAGACCTGCTGCGGGCAGAGCTGGAGACGGGGCGGACCCACCAGATCCGGGTTCACCTGGCGGCGATCGGGCATCCGGTGGTCGGCGATCGAACCTACGGTGCCCGGGCGGAGCGAGGGATCAGCGGCCCGGATCGGGCCTGGGCGCAGGCGCTCGCGCGGCGCGTCCCTCGCCAGTTCCTGCACGCCACGGAGCTCGCGTTCCGGCACCCCAGCACCGGAGAGTGGTTGGTGTTCCACAGCCCGCTCCCGCCGGAACTGGCCGCGGCGGCGGAGTGGGCCCGGAGCACATCGACGGCCTCCTAGGCGCCCTGCCCGCCGGGAGTTGACCGCGCGGGCCCGCGGTGGCTATTTTGTTTGCGCCATCCCCAGGAGTTCCCACCACATTACATCCACGGCGCAACACGCGGATGGATTCGGTTACCGCCCTTGCGGGGGGTGCTGCCATCGCTTCCCCGGCGGTCCCGGACGCTGTCCTCTTCACCTGTGGCGGACACCTGTTTGCCCTGCCCCTGACGGCGGTCCGGGAGGTGCTCGATCCCCGGCCACTCACCCGGCTGCCCGGGTGCGGCCCAGAAGTCGCCGGGCTCGTGAACCTGCGCGGGAGAGTACTCACGGTGTTCGACCTGGGCGGCGTGCTCGGGCTGGGCCACTCGTGTGTCCGTGGGGACCACCATCTGCTGCACCTCGCGCACGATGAACGCCTGGTGGCCTTCGCGGTGGACCGGGTGCTCGGTGTGAAGCGTGCCGCGGTCGACGAGCTCTCCATCGACGCAGAGGCACTCAGTGCACTCGACATCGATCCGGATGGCGTGATCGGCATTGGCGCACACGACGGCGCACCGTTCGTCCTGCTCGATCCGGATCATCTCTTCCGACGTCTGCTCACGTGACAGGACTCCAGACTGTGGCACCAGCGGGGGCGTCATGCAACGAACGGTACTGATCTGCGACGACGCGATCTTCATGCGGACCGTGCTGGGCGACATTCTGCGCGAGGCGGGCTTCGACGTCGTGGGCGAAGCGGAGACCGGCAGGGAAGCCGTCGAGAAGTATCGCGAGCTCCACCCGGATCTGGTGACGATGGACATCGTCATGCCGGACATGGGTGGGATCGAAGCGGTGCGTGAGATCATCAAGGAGGACCCGCAGGCGCGCATCGTGATGTGCAGCGCGATGGGGCAGCAGGCGCTGGTGATCGAAGCGATCCAGGCGGGTGCACGTGACTTCATCGTGAAGCCGTTCCAGCCGGCGCGGGTGCTGGAGGCAGTTCAGCGGGTGCTCGGCTGACGGCGAGGCGCTGCGCGATGGACGCTGGCCGCTACCGTGACCTCTACCTGTCCGAGACGCGGGAGTACCTGGCCGCGCTGAACCGCAGTCTCGCCGCACTCGACACCGAGGCGAGGGGGGAGGCGCTGGAAGGCGCGTTCCGGGCCGCGCACACCATCAAGGGCATGTCCGCGACCCTCGGCTTCGACGAGGTGGCGCGGCTTGCACACGAGCTGGAGGATCGACTGGAAGCGGTCCGGCAGGGGCGGGAGGCGGTGGACCGCACCCTGATCGATGAGCTCTTCGCCAGGGCGGATGCGTTGGAGGGCGCGGTCGAGGCGGCCGTGGCGCGGGTGCCGGCGGGCCTCACCGGCGGTGCGGGCGCGGAGGCCGGGGCGGCGGCGCGACGTGCGGGCCGGGTCTCCCAGGGCGACAGCTCGCGGAGTCCGAAGGATCGGGAGGCGACGGGTGCCCGGGGGCGCCGCGGTGACGCTGCGGAGCGGGCGGAGGAGCCGGGCGAGCCGCCGTTGGTGATGCACGTCGTCATCAGGCCGGACGCGCCGCTCGGCGGGGCTCGGGCGGTCCTCATCCGGCGCAACGCCGAGGAGGTGGCTCCTGTGCTCCGCATGGAGCCGGCGGATCCGGTCCGCGAGTGGGGTGGGGAGCTGCGGCTGTGGTTCCCGGCGGACGCCGACCGCGCGGCGCTGGAGCGGGCGGCCCGGGCTGCGGGCGATGTCCTGGAGGTCTGGTTCGAGGGCGCAGGCGGCGCGTCGAGGCGGGACGCTGGGCGCGGCGGCGACCCCAGCGCCGACGGCCGCGCGCCGGAAGCGGGCCGCGACGCGCTGCGGCCGGCGCTCCTCGCATCGCGGCACGTGCGCGTCGAGGCGAGTGCGCTGGACGATCTTTCCGACGCGGTGGGCGAGCTCGCGGTCCTGACCGCACGGCTCCGCGAGGTGGCCGCGGCGTTGGGCGGCGCGCACGGGCTGGACGACCTGGTCGGCCGCTTCGAGCGCCAGGTGGGCGATCTCCAGCACACCGTGCTCGACATGCGGATGGTCCCGGTGGGAGAGGTGTTCGACCGGTTTCCGCGCCTCGTCCGGGAGGCGGCGCGGGCGCTCGGCCGGCAGGTGGATTTCGAGATCCGGGGCCGGGAGATCGAGCTGGACCGCGCGATCCTGGAGCAGGTCGCGGAGCCGCTGCTCCACCTCCTGCGGAACGCGGTGGACCACGGCCTGGAGCCGGCCGAAGAGCGGCGCGAGCGAGGCAAGCCGGAGCGCGGGCGTCTGGTGCTCGAGGCGAGTCGCGAGCAATCGAGCGTCGTGATCCGGGTGCAGGACGATGGGCGAGGCGTCTCTCGCAGGCGCATCGCGGAGCGCGCCCGCGCGGCCGGGCTGCTGCCGGAGACGTCGGCTGGCGAGCTCGGCGACGATGACCTGTTGCGCCTCATGTGCCGCCCCGGGTTCACGACGGCGGAGCGGGTGACGGGGATCTCGGGGCGCGGCGTCGGACTCGACGTCGTCGTCAACACCGTCCGCAGACTCGGCGGTGCACTCGAGATGAAAACGGAAGAAGGTCGTGGAACGACGTTCACGGTCCGGCTCCCGCTCACGCTGGCGATCGCACAGGCGCTGCGCGTCCAGATCGGAGGCGAGGACTACGCGATCCCGTTGACGCACGTCGCGGAAGCGGTCGAGCTCGACGCCGGGATGGTCGGACGGGTGAAAGGCAGAGAAGTGCTGCGTCTGCGCGGTGAAGTGATGCCGCTCGTGCGCCTGCGGGGCGTGCTGCGGACGGGAGCGGAGGGCAGGGAATCGGCGGCCGTGGTCACCCAGGTGGGTGAGCGGCGCGCCGCGCTTGCCGTGGACCGCCTCGTCGGCCGCGATCAGATCCTGGTCAAGCGCTTCGATGCGCCGATCGGCGCATTGCCGTTCTTTTCCGGTGTCACGTTGCTCGCTGATGGCCGGCCCGCCCTGGTGCTGGATCCAACGAGCGTTCTCTGAGAGGGACGACCATGATCGACGTCCGCGAGCTGGACGCGCTCCAACTGGATGGGCTCCGTGAGGTCGCCAACATCGGCGCCGGCCACGCAGCGACGGCGCTGTCTCAACTGACGAACCGGCGGATCACGGTCCAGGTGCCGGAGATCAGGGTGGTGCCGCTGGAGGCGGTGCCGGAGCTGATCGGCAAGCCGGACCAGGTGATCGCTGCGGTCGTGATGCAGGTCCTGGGCGACCTGACGGGGCGGACGGTCCAGGTGTTCCCGGGAACGACGGCGAGCCGCCTGGCGGGGATCCTCCTGGGGCGCGAGTACGTCCCGTTTCCCGAAGGGTTCGGGGAGATCGAGCAGTCGGCGTTGCGGGAGGCCGGAAACATCCTCGCTGGCGCCTACCTCAACGCCCTCTCCGAGATGCTGGGGATGCTCCTGCTCTCGTCGGTGCCGAGTCTGGCGGTGGACATGGCGGCCGCGGTGCTGACGGCGAGCGTCCTGAATCTCGGCGTCGTGGATGATCCCGTGCTCTGCATCGACACGCTGTTCCAGATCGACGAGCACCGGGAGAGCGCGCGCGGTCACTTCCTCCTGCTGCCGGACAACGCATCGCTGCGCGTGATCCTGCGTGCGATCCGGCTGGAGACGGCATGAACGGACAGCCGCAGCAAAGGGTCGACGTCCAGCCCGGGCCCGGTGCGGCGGTCGCCGTGGCGTTCGGAGCCGCCGTGACGCCCGGTAGGATGCAGGAGAGCGTGGGCTCCGCGAACGGGAGCGGGGCGAACGGTGGGCCGGATCCCGTGCCTGCTCCGGGCCGGGGTCGGCGCGCCCCGTCGGTCCGCTCGCAGCGGGACCTCGAGTTGCTGCGGGGGCTGGCGCGGCGGATCAACCCGCGCGATCCGGGCGCGCACAACAACCTGGGAGTCGTCTATTACCACAAGCACCTGCTGGAGGACGCGATCCACCACTTCGAATGCGCGCTCGAGCTGGACCCGCGCATGCAGGTGGCGCAGCGCAACCTCCACATCGCGTACTTCCACACGGGTTACTACCACGAGCTGGTCGAGACGCTGAAGGCGCGGCTCGAGGCCGATGCGTCGGACACCGAGGCGCGCCTCCGCCTCGCCCGGGCGTACCTGTACGGCGGGGATGCCGCTGCCGCGGCGCGCGAGCTACGGCACCTGCTGAGCGAGCGTCCCGATGACACCGAGTTGCGGTTGAAGCTCGCGCGCGCCGAGCGGAACCGCGGCGCGCTGGACGCGGCGTTGGCCGAGCTGAACGAGGCGGCGGCGCGTGATCCCGGCAACGCGCGGATCTATCTGGAGCTGGGAGACCTGCATTACAGCCGCGGGTGCAACGCGGAGGCGCAACTCGCGCTGGAGCGCGCCATCGCCCTCGATCCTTCCCTCGCCGAAGCGCATTACCTGCTGGCGTTCGTCTACGGCGACCAGGGAGACCTCACCCGGGCGGAAGCGGCGCGTGTGCGCGCGGCAGAGCTCAACCCGAGCATCGCGCGGGCCGAGAAGAACCTGTCGCTGGACCGGTTCAGCCCTGCACGCTATGACGAGCTCGTGGGCGACCGCGCGCCGCGGCCCGAGATCGTGGACGGCGCGCTGGCCCACTACAACATCGGCATCGCGTTGCGGCAGCGCGGCCTGTTCGAGGAGGCCGGGCGCGAGTTCCAGTTGGCGCTGGAGCGCGGCGAGGATGCGAGCCTCGTGCGGCAGGCGCTGGCCGAACTCGCGCTCCTGCGTGGGCGCGGGGAAGAAGCGGCGGCGCTCTACGACGCGCTGCTCGAGCGCGAGAAAGCCAGCCCGAAGTTGTGGAACGAACGGGGTGTCGCCGCGCACCAGTGTGGGCGGCTGGAAGAGGCGGAGTCGGCGTATCGGCAGGCACTGGCCCTCGACCCGCGCTACACGCTCGCCTGGAACAACGTGGGCGTGGCTCGCCAGCATCGAGGCGACCCCGAGGGGGCCGAGCAGGCGTTTCGGGAGGCGCTGGCGTGTGGCAACGCGCCCGCGGAGGTCTGGCACAATCTCGGCCTCGCGTTGACGCGTCGCGGCAGACACGCCGATGCGCTGCAGGCGTACCGGCAGGCGCTGGAGCTGGACCGCCGGTCGGCGGCGGCGTGGACCGGTCTCGGGGCGCTGCTGATGGACCTCGGCCGGCGGGAGGATGCGCGGACGGCCTTCGTGCGCGCCGTGGATGTGGACCCGAAGTCGGCCGAGGCGCGCTATCAACTCGCGTTCGCGCTGGCTGCGCTGGGCGACTACCAGGGTGCGCTGCGGGAGACGAAGCGTGCGCTGGAGCTGGATCCGTACGTCCCGACGCCCCGCTTCCGTTTGCTCATCGACCTGCAGTTCGAGGAGGGGAGGGTGCTGGCGCCCGACCTGGATGTGGCGCTCGACGCGAGCAGCGCGGGTGAAGTCGCGACGTTCGAGGTCGAGGAGGATGCGCTGGACGCGGCGTTCCGGGACCTCCTGGGTGGCGAGGCGTCTGAGGCGGCTGCTGCCGCGCCGAGAGAGGCGGCCGTCCGACCGGAAGCGGAGGCGGAAGAGCAGGGCGCGCAGGCCGACGGCGCGCAGCGCGCGCACGGCGATCCGGACGGTGGGGTGGAGGCGCTGCTCGTGTTGGGGGAGGCGTACCTGGGACAGGGGCTCGCCGGGGAGGCGTTGGAGCGGTTCGAGAAAGCGCGCCAGCTCCTGGAACAGGAGCGTGCGGCCGCTGCGCTCCCGGATGAGCGGGAGAGCGAGTACCGGGCCGTCCTCGCGGGGATCACCCGGGCGTTCCTGCTACTCGGCCGGCCGACGCACGCGCTGCAGGCCGCGACCCGGCTCCACGAGATCGCGCCGGACGACCTGGGTGGGTTGCGGCTGTTGGCTCAGGCGCTCGCGGGCGCGGGAGAGCCAGGCCGTGCGGTGGCGCTGCTGGAGCGTGCAGCGGCACAGGATCCGGAGGCGGCGCCGGTGTGGACGGAATTGGGGGAAGTCCGGCTGGAGGCGGGCGACCTGGCTGGCGCCGAAGAAGCGCTCCGCCACGCCATCTCACTGGACGGAGCGGCGGCCGCCGCGCACGTCGTGCTCGGCCGGGTGCTGGAGCGGACCGATCGTCTCGATGAGGCGGCGCAGGAACTGAGCATCGCCTTGGAACTGCTGCCGAGTTACGGCGAGGCGGCGATGGCGCTGGCGGCGGTGGAGCGGCGGCGGGGGCGGCTCCAGGCCGCGGTCGATGTGCTGGTGGACCTGCTGCACACCGATCCGTATCACCTGGATGCACTGACTCGCCTCGGCGAGACGCTGCTCGAGATGGGGCGGGTCGAGCAGGCGGCGACGGCGTTCCGGCGGGTGCTGCGATTCGATCCGGATCACGAGGCGGCGCGCGTCGGCCTCGGGCGCGTGGAGCGACACGTCACCGGAGTGACGTGAGGTCGCGATGGCGATCGAAGGCCCTCTACAGGAGATGAGCATCCAGGACGTACTCCAGCTCCTGGAGCTCGCGAGGAAGACCGGGATCCTGACCGTCACATCGGAGCAACCGAGCGACGAGGCGGAAATCCACTTCCAGAAGGGCCAGATCGTCTTCAGCAAGCAGCGGTACTCGAGGCGACCGCTGGGGCAGCTCTTGCTGCGTGCCGGCAAGATCACGGAGCGCGAGCTGGAACGCGCGCTCGAGCTGCAGCGCCGGGACCCGAGCCAGCGCCTCGGCGACATTCTCGTGGAGATGGGGAGTGTGGCGGAGGAGGAGGTGCGGCGCCACTTGCGCTTCCAGATCGAGGAGACGCTGTACGAGGTCATGGGCTGGACGCAGGGCCGGTTCCGCTTCGAGGAGAGGGACCGAACGGAGTGGAACCGGGTCCGCGTTCAGGTTCGGGTCGATTCGCTGTTGATGGAGGGTGCGCGGCGCATTGACGAATGGTCGCGGTTGGAGCCGCGCATCCCCAGCGTCCATGCGATCCCGGTGCTGGCGCCGCTGGGTGACGGGGACGGGCCGGTCCTCGACCTCCGGCCCGAGGAATGGGAGGTCCTGGCGGAGATCGACGGCGAGCAGGACCTGCGCCAGATCGCGGCGAACCTGGGACGCAGCACGTTCGACGTGGCGAAGATCGCGTACGGGCTGGTGAGTACCGGCGTGATCCAGATCAAAGAGCGGCCGGCGCCGCTTGCGGAAGACGACCTCCAGCGGGCCGTGCGTGAGCTGGAGGACCTGCTGGACCGGGGCGAGATCGAGGCCGTGGTCCGGCGCGCCGAAGAGCTGCAGGCGGCGTATCCCGACCGGGCCGAGTTCGCGTTGCTGGCGGGACGGGCGCTGTCCGGTCAGGGGCGCATGCGTGCAGCGACGGAGGCGCTGGCCCGGGCCGCGGCCCTGGCACCGCTGTCTCCGGACGCGCATTTCGATCTCGGCCTGGCGGCGATCCGCACCGGCGACCTGGCGCGGGCGGCGGTAGCGTTGGACACGTTCCTCCGTCTCGGCGGCAACGGGAAGCGGCGGGAGATCGCCGGGGCCGCGCTGGCCGCCGTCCGGACGCTCAACGAGGTCCTCGCGCGAGAGGTGACGGACGATGACGAGCGGACCGGCGATCGCTGATCTCCAGCGCCTGAGCGAGGAGGTGGCGCGGGACCCGGGCTCGTCCTCTTTCCTGCCTCTGGCGGAAGCGTATCGCAGGATGGGGAAGACCCAGGCCGCGCTGCGGGTGTGTCTGCGTGGTCTGGAGCGCAGCCCCGGCCACGTGGGGGGGCATCTGCTGCTCGCGCGCCTGTACCTGGAGCTGGGGGACAGGGAGCGCGCGGCGGACGAGTGGGCGGTGGTCGTGCGGATAGACCCCGACAACTTCGACGCGCACCGGGGCCTCGGATTCTTCCATCTCGAGCGGGGCGAACTCTCGGCCGCACGCCGGCACCTGGAGCGCGCCGCGCGGATCCGCCCGGGCGAGCCGACGGTACGCGAAGCGCTGGGCGTGCTCCGGCGGCGGCAAGGGCATGAGGCCCCCCGTGCGTCCGGCCGTGCGGGGACCAACGCATCGGTGCCCGCGGCGGACCGGGCACCTGCGGATGGGGCGCGCGAGGCCGGTGCCGCCACTGCAGGCAACGGAGCGTCACCACGGGGTTCGGCGCCACCGGCGACGCCCGGCGGCGGGGGCAAGGCGGGGCGAGACCCGTCACGGGTGTTCGAGCCCCTCGGCGCGGAGGCTCCGTACCTCGGAGGGTTGTTGCTGGATTCGAAGGGGCTGGTGCTGGCGGGGTCGTTCCGCACGGACGGCACGGAGCGGGGCGAGATGCTGGGGGCGGTGATCGGCGCGGCGGCAGAGGAGGCGGCGCGCACCGCCGCGCTGCTGTCCATCGGATCGTGGCGGGGGATCCTGCTGGAGACGGACCGCGCGCTGCTGCACGTGACGCCGCTGGAACGGGATCTCCTCGTGCTGACCGCGGCTGCCCGTGGGACGCCCGTGGGCTGGATGCTCCGCGCCGCGGAACGGACGGCGAAGCTCGCGCGCGAGTTCCTCGAGGGAGAGGTATGAGCGACGTCGTGTCCGCCACGCTCAGCCGACTCAGTCGAGTGCCCGGCGTCCGCAGCGCGCTGATCGTGGACGCCGAGGCCGGCGTGCCCGTCGCATCGGAACTCGGTGAAGGCACGTCCGGTGAGGCGGTCGCCGCGCTGACGGCATCGTTGTTCCAGCGGACCGAGCGGGCGGCGCGGGACGCGGCGCTCGGGGAGCTCGGCTTGCTCCAACTCGAGACCGACGAAGGCTACGTGGTGGTCGCGGGCGGCCGGCCGCTGCTCGTGGTGGTGATCGCCGACCGCGATGCGCAGCTCGGGTTGATCCGTCTCGAGACGGACCGTGCCGTGGAGGCGCTGCGATGAGGCGAGGAGACATGGCGCGGCTGAACGAGGTGCTGCGCGAGCCGATGCGCGTCTTCGTCCGCGAGTCGCGGGCGCACATCGCGCTCCTGGTGAACGCGAGTGGTCAGGTGCTGGCGCAGCACGGGTTCGTCGGGCGCTACCAGGTGATGAACGTGGCGGCGCTCGCGGCGGCGGCGAACGCGTCCGCCCGGGTCCTGGCGGACCTCACCGGGGCGGGCCGATGGCAGTACCTGCATCACGCGGGTCGCAGCCGGCAACTCTTCCTGGCGCCGTTCTCGACGCCGTCCGAGGAGTTGATCTTGGTCGCGATCTTCGACGAGCACTCGACCCTCGGGCTCGTGGAGTTGTTCTTCCAACGCTTCGCGGACGAGGTCCGGCGCTTGCCCGAGTTCTCCGAGGCGCTCCCGCCGGTGAGCGCGGCCGCGTTCGAGGGTGAGCTCGAGGCGGGGCTGGATCGCATCTTCGCGCCGCAGCAATCGGGAGAGGAGACCTGATGGCGCTGGTCAGCCACGCCACCCGGGAGATCACTTGCAAGATCGTCTACTACGGCCCGGGGCGGTCGGGGAAGACGACGAATCTGCAGCATGTCCACGCGAAGACGCCGGCCGCTCGCCGGGGACAGCTCGTCTCGCTGGCGACGGACACGGATCGCACGCTGTTCTTCGACTTCCTGCCGCTGGACCTCGGCTCGATCTCGGGCTACCGGACCCGGCTGCAGCTCTACACGGTTCCCGGGCAGGTCTACTACAACTCGACGCGGAAGCTCGTGCTGCGCGGCGCCGACGGGGTGGTGTTCGTCGCGGACTCGCAACCCCAGCAGCTCGAAGAGAACATCGAGAGCCTGCGGAACCTGCACGAGAACCTGATCGAGCAGGGAACGGACGTGCGGGACGTGCCCATGGTCATCCAGTTCAACAAGCAAGACCTGCCGGGGGCGATGCCGGCCGCCGAGCTGGACGACATTCTCAATTTCAGGGGCGTCCCGTCCATCTGCGCGTCGGCGCTGAGTGGCTGGGGCGTGTTCGAGACGCTGCGGGCGATCAGTGAGCTGACGCTGCGGCGAGTGGCGCTATCGCTCCGGCGGCGGGTGACGCCGGGAGCGTGAGGTAGGCGAGGGCTATGGCCTGGTTGGAGCTGGATCCGCGCTTCACGTTCGAGGCGTTCGTCATCGGAGCGGCGAACCGGCTGGCGGCTGCTGCGGCACGCCGGGTGGCCGAATCGCCGGGGGCATCGTACAACCCGCTCTTCATCTACAGCGCCTCCGGCCTGGGGAAGACGCACCTGATCAACGCGATCGGGCATCACGCGCGGCGGCTCCATCCGCACATCAACGTGGTCTACGACTCGCTCGAGCACTTCACGTCGGAGATCACGGCGGCGATCGAGGCGGGTGAGCGGGATGCGTTCCGGCAGCGAGTGAGCGGGACCGGGATCCTGCTGCTGGATGACGTGCAGTTCCTCGCCGGTCAGCGGCGCATGCAGGAAGAGCTGCTGCGGGTGTGGGATGCGTTGTCCAGCCGTGGCGGCCAGGTGGTCCTGGCGAGCGACCGGCCGCCGCCGGAGATCGACGGCCTCGATGACCGGCTCCAGTCGCGGTTCTCGGGTGGCCTGATCGTGGACATCGGGCCGCCGGATTACGAGACGCGGGTCGCCATCGTGCGTCGGAAGGCGGAGGAGCGAGGGCAGGTGCTGGGGCCGGGCGTGGCCGAGGCGCTGGCGCGCATCCCGTTCACCAACGTGCGGGAGCTCCAGGGGGCGCTGAACCGAGTCATCGCGGTACAGGAACTGGAGGGGCGCACCGTCACCCCCGAAGAGGTCGCCCGCTTGTTGGGCGCGGGATCGGCCGGCGTGCCGGCACCGCAAAGCGACCTGCCCGATTTCCTGACCGACCTCGCCGCAGCGCCGGCGGCGCACTCGCTGGAGTCGGCGGTCGAACGCCGGCTGACGGAGGCGATCCGGCGCTGGGAGGCGGAGGGCTACCGCACCCGTAGACTGGAGGGCGCCCGTCGTCGCGCCGCCGCAGGCGAGGATGTGGAACCCATCATCCACGGGTACGAGGCGGACGTCGAACGGCTGCGCGAGATCGTCGCGGAGATCAGCTCGCTGGACCCGGCCGCGCCCGAGCTGCAGGAATACGAGGTGTTGCGCGACCCGGACCGGATCGCGGATGCCGAAGAGCTCCTCGCCCAGGTCCGGGAACGTACACGGCCGTTGCCCGCGCCTCCGCCGGGGCTCACCTTCGCCGACCTCGCGCTCGCCCCGGATCTGTTCGCGGTGCGTGCGGCGGCTGCTGTCTTGGAGGCGCCGGGCAAACGCTACAACCCGCTTTTCGTGTACGGCCCGCAGGGTGCCGGCAAGAGTCTCCTCCTGGCCACGCTGGGTTCGGAGCTCAAGGCGCGGTATCCGGAGATGCGCGTCGTGTACGTGGATGCGCGCGCGTTCGCCGGCGATCTGATCGAGGCGCTCGAGCACAACCGGGTCGAGAGTTGGCGGGGGAGCTATCGGCGGGCGCACGCGCTGTTGATCGACGGCGTGGATGCGCTCGCGGAGACGGAGCGCGCCCAGGAAGAGCTGTTCCACCTGTTCGACGCACTGCACCGGTCCGGTGCGCAGCTCGCATTCGCCGCGCGCCAGCACCCCGCGCGGATCGCGGGTCTCCAGGAACGGCTGAAGACGCGGCTGGAGAGCGGCTTGGTGGTGGAGCTGCCACCGCCGCCCGTCGAGGGCTTCACCCTCGTGGACTGGGACGCCGAGCTGGGGTGGGGCGGCGCGCCGGCCGGGGCGGCGAGCCCGATCCAGCCCACCGGGCGGCACAAGGACGAGTGGTTCCTCTCGCGCGAGAAGGTCGTCTGGGACTGGCCGTACGCCGCGGATTGGGTCGTCGAGGAGCTGGAGTAGCCCGATGGCGATCAAGGGGAGCCTGAAAGAGGCCAGCCTGGCCGATGTCTGCCAACTGCTCGCCCTCGGCCAGAAGACCGGCTGCCTGTCCGTCACCGACCGGTCGAACTTGGGCCAGATTTATTTCGATCAGGGCAGGATCACGTACGCGTGCGTTGTGAACCGCCGGGACCGGCTCGCCGACCTCCTCGTACGAGACGGCATCATCACGCAGGACCAGCTGCGGAGCGCGCTGGAGCAGCAGTCGCGCAACCCGGACCTCCGCCTCGCCGAGATCCTGGTCGAGCGGCGCCTCGTCCGGCCGGAGCAGCTCGAGGGATACGTCCGTAGAGAGGTCGAGGAGGCGGTCTATCACCTGTTCACGTGGTCGCAGGGCACCTTCTTCTTCGAGGCCAACAAGAGGCCGCCGGAAGGCGAGCCCCTCACCTCCATCAATCCGGAGGGGCTGCTCCTGGAAGCCGCAAGGCGCGTGGATGAGTGGAGCCTGATCGCGAAGAAGATCCCGTCGCTCGACCTGATCTTCGAGGCGGACCAAGAGCGCGTGCGGAGCGCGGGCGTCGAGTTGACGCCGGAGCAGGAGCGGGTGCTGCCGCTGCTCGATGGGACCCGGACGCTGCGGCAGATCGCGGATCAGACCGGCCTGGTCGAGTTCGACGTCGGCAAGGCGGTGTTCGGCCTCCTCCAGGCCGGCTTCGCCCACCGGATGGGCACGCGGGCGCTGCCGGTGAACGGGAGCCGGGTGAAGGAGGCGGCGGTGGTGGAGCACCGGAACCTGGGCGTGGCGTTCTACCGCGCCGGGATGATGGATGAAGCGGCGCGGGAGTTCCGACAGGTCCTGGAACTCCAGCCGGACGAGCCGAGCGCCGGGTTCCACCTGGCGCTGCTCGCGCTGCGGCAGGGCAGGGAACGAGAGGCGGTCCGTCGGTTGAAGATGCTGGTGGAGGCCTCCGGCAGGAGCTACGCGGCGTTCGTCAACCTCGCCTTCGCGTTCATGCGTCTCGGCCGTCCGGAGGACGCGCTGCTCGCCCTGCACGAGGCGGAGGCGATCCGGCCGGCCACGCCGAAGGTCGCGCTGATGCGCGCGGCGATCCACATCGCGAGGGGCGACACGGACGGGGCGACGGAGACGCTGGCCGAATACCAACTGCGGCTCCGACCGGGGGACATGCCGGCGGCGCCGTTCTACCACTTCGCTGCCCTGGTCGCGTGCCTCGCCGGCCGGCTGGACATGGCGCAGACGACCATCGAGGAGGGGCTCACCACCCACCCGGAGTGCGCACCGCTGCTGCTGCTCGCAGGGGCGATCGCCGAGCGCCGCGGCGACCTCGACCGGGCGGCGCGCTACTACGAGAAGGCGGCGGAGGTCGACCCGAGCCTGCCGCAGGTGCACAAGAACCTGGGCGACATCGCGTATCGCCGGGGCGACCACGACATCGCGTTCGAGTGCTATCATCGCGCGCTGGAGCTCGACCCGCGCCTCGGTGACGACATCTACACCAAACTCGGCAATCTCCACTTCAAGCGGCTCGACCGCGAGGAGGCGGTGCGCTGCTGGCGCATCGCACTCGAGATCAATCCTGCGAACCAGGTGGTCCGCAACAACCTGGAGGCGGTGGCGCATGTGGCCGGGTAGACGGACGCGTGGCTGGACGGCGCTGCCGCTGGCGTACGGGGACCTCGACGAAGCGGATGCGCGGGAGCTCCAGGCGCTGAAAAAGCAGGTGGAGGAGGACTCCGGCCTGCGCTGCGATGGTTACAAAGAGAAGTGCCTGCGTCGCAGGATCGCGGTGCGCATGCGAGCGCGGGGCGTGCATCGGTACGCGGATTACGCGGCGTTGCTCCGCTCCGATCCCAGCGAGTACGACCGGCTGCTCGCGGCGATCGTGATCAACGTCAGCAAGTTCTTCCGAAACTTCGAAGTGTGGGAGGCGCTGAGGGAGCGGGTGGTGCCCGCGCTGCTGGATTTGGATGAACGTCCTCTCAGGATCTGGAGCGCGGGGACGGCGGGCGGAGAGGAGGCCCATTCGATCGCGATCCTGTTCCTGGAGGCGCTGGGGGGTGCGGGGAGTGACGATCCGCGCCTCGAGCAAATCCGCGTACTGGGCACGGACATCGATGGCGAGAGCCTCGAGGTCGCCCGTCGTGGCGAGTACGGTGAGCTCGCGCTGAGCGAGATGCCGGCGCAGATGCGCGCGCGCTGGTTCGAGGGCGAGAAGCCGTGGCGGCTCCGGCCGGAGCCGCGGCGGATGGTCGAATTCCGGACGCTGGACCTGATGCGGGATCCGTTCCCGCAGGGTCAGCACCTGATCCTCTGTCGCAATGTGATCATCTACTTCGAGCGGGCGGTGCAGGAAGAGCTGTTCATACGCTTCCGGGATGCGCTCGCGCCGGGGGGATACCTGGTCCTGGGGAAGGTGGAGACGATCTTCGGCCCGGCGGCTGCGTCTTTCCGGCAAGTCGCCCCACGTGAAAGGATCTACCAACGGGCATGATCGGGCATGCTGCGCTGAGGCTGGAGCAACGCGTGATGGTGCGCGTGGGCGAGGTACGCGTCGCGACGGCGGGAGTGACCCTGGTGGCGCTGGGTCTGGGCTCGTGCGTTGCGATCGTGCTGTACGACCCCCAGGCCAAGGTCGCGGGCCTGGCCCACGTGCTGCTGCCGGATCCGAGTGCCGCTCGGCACGGCGGGGCGCCGGGACGGTTCGCGACGACGGCGGTTCCGCACCTCATCCAGGCGATGCAGGAACACGGTGCGGCGCGGGAGCGCATGTATGGCCGGTTGGTCGGCGGCGCGAACATGTTCCCCCAGCTCACGGCGAGCGGCGGGGGCACGCTCGGGATGCGGAACGTGGCCGCGGCGCGCGCGGCGTTGAGAATGGCGGGGATCGCCCTCCGTGGCGAGGATGTCGGCGGGGAACACGGGCGCTCGGTCTACGTTCACGCCGCCGACGGACGAATCCTGGTGCGATCGGTGCGTCACGCCGATGTCACCCTATGAGCGGGTGCGTCCGGGCACGCGTCCGGCCACGGTGCTGGTGGTCGAGGACAGCGCGCTCATGCGGCGGCTCGTGGTCGACCTCATCGAAGGATCGGGCGAGTTCCGCGTCGTGGCGGAGGCGCGCACGGGCTACGAGGCGATCCGTCTGGTCCATGAGAGAGACCCCGACCTGATCACACTGGACCTCGAGCTCCCGGATCTCGGCGGCCTCGAGACACTGGGCTACATCATGAGCGAGGCGCCGAGGCCGGTGATCATCCTCTCGGCGCACAGCGGCGCGGAGCAGACGTTCCGTGCGCTGGACTACGGCGCGGTGGATTTCGTGGTGAAGCCGGGCGGAGATGAGCAGACCCAGGTCGAAGGTCTCCGCCACCGGCTGCTCGAGGCGTTGCGTGCGGCAGCCGTCGCCCAGCTCGCCAACCTGCCCGTGGTCGTGCCCGAGCGCGCGGCGCGTGGGGCGCGGCGCGCGCATCGAGCGGCGGGTGTCGGCGCGCCGGCGGCGGACGACGCAGCGCCGTACGCCGTTGCGGTCGCGGCGTCGACGGGCGGGCCGCGGGCGCTCGCCACGCTGGTGTCACGACTGCCGGAAGGTCTCCCCGCCGCGGTCTTCGTCGTCCAGCACATGCCTGCGCGCTTCACACGCTCGCTGGCCGAGCGTCTGAACGCGGCCAGTGCACTGCCCGTGGCAGAAGCGAGGCCGGATGAGCCGGCACGGGCCGGGCGTGTGTACGTTGCTCCCGGCGGTGTGCACATGACGCTGGCGCGGAGAGACGGCAGGATCACGCTACGGCTCGAGGAAACCGAGCCCGTGTGGGGGGTACGACCTGCGGCGGACGTGCTGTTCGCGGCCGTCGCACGCCACTTCGGCCCGCGGAGCTGCGGCGTCGTGCTGACCGGCATGGGCCGGGACGGCACGGAAGGGTTGAGGGCGATCCGCGAAGTGGGCGGCTGGACCATCGCCCAGGACCGCGAGACGTCCGTGATCTATGGCATGCCGCGATCGGCCGCGCAGTTCGCGCGGGAGGTGCTGCCGATCGACCGTATCGCCGATGCGATCGCGGAACGAGTTGCGAGTCGCGTGGGAGGGCGTGGATGACGGCGGCCGTGGGCGCGGGGCAGGTGGTAGTGGTCCGGATCGCGGACGAGCGGTTCGCCGTGGACGCCGCGCTCGTGGACGAAGTCGTGGACGGCGTCCACCCCCATCCGCTACCCGGTTTGCCCGCGCACGGCAGGGGCGTGCTGGAGCACCGTGGAGAATGGTTGCCGGCGATCGATCCCGCACCGTTGCTCGCGATCGGGCGGACCGGCGCGGAGCCGACCGCGGCGCTGATCGTGAGGCGCGGCGCCGTGCGCTTCGCCCTGGCAGTGGATGCCGTGCTCTCGGTCACGGAGCGGCTGCGCGCGATCGTCGGCCCGATGGCGGCTGCGCCATCGGATGCCGGTCGGGAGGACGGGGCGCTCCTGCTGGAGGACGAGGAGGGCGTCATCACGATGCTCCGGCCGGACGACCTGTTCGAGGGCGCCGCGCCGGAAGAATCCGGGGGGAGCCGGATGACGGACCAACACGCGTCGGCCACGCCGATCCCCATCGTCTCGTTCCGGCTCGGAGCGGACGCGTTCGGCGTGGAGGTGCAGCAAGTCCAGGAGGTGATCGCATTCCAGCCGCCGCGGCGGGTGCCGCACGCCCCGGAGTTCATCGAGGGCGTGATCGACGTGCGCGGCACGGTCGTGCCGGTGGTGGACCTGCGCAAGCGGCTCCAGATCCCGGCGACGCCGCCGAATGCGGACACGCGAGTGCTGCTGGCCTCGCTCGGGCAGGAGCGCATCGGCCTCGTCGTGGATGCGGTGATGGAGGTGACCCGCATCCCGCCTACGGACATAGCGGAGCCCCCGTCCATCTTCCGGGGACTCGCGGCCCGTTACCTCGCCGGGCTCGCCCGCGTCGGCTCGGGGCTGCTGATCCTCCTGCGCCTGGACCAGGTCCTCACGAGCGAGGAGCGCCTCGCGCTGCTCGGGATCGGGGCGGAGGGCGAGGGCAACGCCCCCACCAGCTCGCGGGCGGGAGGAAAGCGCGCCCGGCGGCGCGAGGAGTGACATCGCAGCCGATCGGCCTTCGCGCCGGATCGCGGCTGGCGGGGCGCGTGGGATGGACGCGCGTGCTCGCGATCCTGCTCGCGTTGGTCGTGTGTGCGGCGTCGGCAGCAGCGCTGCAGCGCCCGGAAGCCGACGGGACGACCCTCGTCCGTGGCCCTTTCGTCGTCCACCACTGGGGAGCCCCCCGGCTCGCCGCCCGGATCCTGGAGATCATCGAGGAGGCCTCCGGCCTGCCGGCGCTGCCGGCCGGGGTGCTCGCCGGCGGCGATCCCATTCACATCCACCTGGCGCCCGACGAGGCGCACTTCGATTCGCTCACCGGAGGACGCGCGCCGGAGTGGGGCGCGGGCATCGCGCTCCCCGAGGCGGGCGTGATCGTGTTGCCGGCCTACGCGTCCCGTCGCGGTGGGCCGCAGGAGCTCGCGCGCACGTTGCGCCATGAGCTGGCGCACATCGCCCTGCACCGCTATCTGGCGCCCGCGCGCGTCCCGCGCTGGTTCCACGAAGGCTACGCGCGTTGGGCTGCGGGCGAGTTGGACTGGGAGGCGGGCTGGCAGCTCCGGATCGCCTTCCTGCTGGGCCGGGCGCCGCCGCTGGACTCGCTCACGCTCGACTGGCCCGACACCGAGGCGGAGGCGCGCATCGCGTACCTCCTCGCGGCGAGCACGATCGAGTACCTCACGCAGTACGGCGGAGAGCGGGGGATCGCGCTGCTGCTCGAACGTTGGAAGGCAGAGGGCGCGCTGGAGCCCGCGCTCTGGCGGACGTACGGGCTCACGCTGCCGCAACTGGAAGAGGTCTGGCGCGCGCACGTCCGGCGGCGCTACGGCTGGCTCGTCTTCCTCTCGCACTCCGTCGTCTTCTGGGCGTTCTCGGCCGTCGTCCTCCTGATCCTGTTCGGCATCCGCCGCCGGCGCGACCGGGCCCGAATGGCCATCCTGCGAGCGACGGAGCCGCCCGATGATCCTGCCTACTGGCTCGAAGCGGAGGAGGAGCCGGACGGCGACGGAGGCGTCGAACACGGCGGCGCGCGCTGAGGTCGTGACGACTCGCCCGGCACCGGCGCTCGAATCCGTCCCCGTCTCACAACGGCACCTCCAGCACGGCGCCGGCGCCGACGTGGAGCCACGCATCGCGGACCGCCACCGGCACCGGCTCGGTAAGGTCCTGCTCCGCCGTCAAGCGGAGCCGGTCATGGGTCAGGTCGACACCGAGCCACCGGCCGCGCCAGTGAACGAAAAAGCGGAGCCGCCGGAGCGACTGCGGCATCTCGGGCGCGAACCGAACCCCCTCCCGCATCAACTCGACGCCCGCATAGCGCCGGAGCACGGTCGCGACGGTCCCGGCCATCGCGCCGAGGTGGATGCCTTCAGGCGTCGTACCTCGTTGGATGTCATCGACGTCGCTGCGGAGCGCGTCTCTGAACAGCCGGTAACCCTCCTCGCGGTCGAGCCGGTGCATCACGGACGCGATGATCGTTTTGCTCAGCGTCGAGCCGTGGGATGTCCGCTCCATGTAGTAGGCAATGGTCCGGCGGACCACGGACTCGTCGACCCGATAGCCGAGACGCTGGAAGATCTCGCGTAGTTCGCGTTCATCGAGCAGGTAGAAGAGCATCATCGCGTCCGGCTGCTTCGAGACCTTGTAGCGGTCCGGCGTGTCGCCCTCCGCCTCGAGGATGCGGTCGAGGCGCTCGATGTTGCCGTACTTCGCGCGGTACCCCGCCCAGTCGAACTCCTCGAGTGCCTCGTAGCCCTCGAACTGGCTGATCACTCCGTCGGCATGGAAGGGGACGAGCATCGTCCGGGTGATGTGCTCCCAGCGTTGGAGTTCTCCCTCGTCCAGGCCGAGACGCGCCATCAGCTCGGCGCGGCGGGTCGCCCCGACCTCGTCCAGCACGTCGAACGCGCGGAGCAGGCACCACACGGCCATGACGTTCGTGTAGGCGTTGTTCGCCACGCCAGCGGCCGCGGCACCGGGCGACCTCTCGTGGTACTCGTCGGGACCCATGACGCCGGTGATCTCGTAACGGCCGCGTTCCGGGTTCCAGCGGGCGATGCTCGCCCAGAAGCGGGCGATCTCGAGCACCATCTCGGCACCGTAGTCGAGCAGGAGCTCGCGGTCGCCGGTCGCCTCGTAATAGCGCCAGATGTTGTAGACGATGGCGGCGTCGACATGGCGCTGCAGGTGGCTCGAATCCGGCATCCAGCGCCCGGAGAGCGGGTTGAGATGGACCTGCTGCGTGGCTTCGCGTCCGTCGCTGCCGCTCTGCCACGGGTACATGGCGCCGGCGTACCCCTCCTGTCGGGCGAGCTCCCGGGCGCCCCCGAGCCGGTGGTAGCGGTAGAGCAGGAGCGAGCGGGTGATCGCGGGTGTGCGGAAGCTGTAGAACGGGAGGATGAAGAGCTCGTCCCAGAAGACGTGCCCGCGGTACGCCTCGCCGTGCAGCCCGCGGGCAGGGGCGCCGACATCCAGCCCGACGGTGTTCGGCGAGATCGTCTGGAGCAGATGAAAGATGTGGAGGCGCAGGATGAGCTGCACTCGGGCGGGGCCGTCAGCCTGTGGTCGCTCGTCGATCTCGATGTCGTAGCGTCGCCAGAGGGCGTGCCACGCCAACCGGTGTCCCTCGAACAGCTCCTCGAAGCCCGGTGCGGCGGCGATCTGGATGCGCGCCTCGGCGCCGGGTTCGCTGATGCCGCGGTCGCGCGACGAGTACAGCGCCACCACCTTCTCGACCCGCAACGTTCGGCCCTGAACCGCCTCCACGCGGAGTTCCTCGCCGATCCGACCCGGGCGAGCCTCGACGACTCTACGGTCGGGCTCGAGCCGCTCGGCGCCGAGATACAGGCGCGTGCGAGCTGCCTCGGCCACCCGAATCCGGGACTGTGTGGTCTGCACGAGGAGGTAGACGCCTTCGGGGGGCACAGTACCGGCTGCCAACACCTCGAGATGGCGGTTCGCGAGCTGGCGGTAGCGCGCGACGCCTGCGTTGACGACCGTGCCATCGAGCTCAGAGCGGATGTGCAGCGTACCGCTCCAGTTCTCGGGCGTGATGCGGTAATCGATGGCGGCGAGGTTGGGTCTGGCCATGCTGACGATACGGCGGGTCTCCACCGCCGTCACGCGGCCGTTCGGGTCCCGCACGCGGAAGCGCCGGAGGAGCAGCCCGTCGCGGAGGTGCAGTTCCTGGCGATAGGCGAGGATCTGCACGTGCGCGAGGTCGAGCCATTCGCCGTCCCCGGGCCGGAACGAGAGCGGCAGCCAGTTGGGCAGGTTGACCAAGTCTTCGTTGACGACCGTGCGCCCGGCCACCTCGCTGGCGAGGCGGTTGTAGCCGCCGGCCAGATAGGTGCCAGGGTAGTGGACGCCATCCGCATCCGCCTCTTCTGCCGCGCCGCGCGTGACGAAGATGCCGTTACCGAGTGCGCACAGCGCTTCGCGAAGGCCTTCCTGGCCCGAGTCGACGCCATCGTACGCCAGCACCCACGGATCGAGCGCCCCGGCCGGGATGGCGGTGGGCGCGGGACCGGACGGGTTCATCGCCCGCTCTCCTCGCGCAGCGCGGCAAGGCGCTCGAGCAGTTCCCGGACTTCGCGGACGTCCTGGAGGCCGTAGCGCGCAGCCGTCGGCCGCGGGATCTCCGCCACGAGAATGCCGATGCCCCGCTTTGCGAGTGCCCGGAACGCGTCCTCGTCCGTCGCGTCGTCACCGATGTACAGCGGCACGACGTCCGGTCGGTCGAGGCCGAGCGTCTCGAGCAGCCACAGGACGGCGCGGCCCTTGTCCCACTCGATCGCGGGGCGTAGCTCGAACACTTTCTTTCCCGTTCCCTTCCTCAGCTCCGGCCGCTGCGCGAGGACATCGTCCACGATGCGCTCGATGTCCGGCACCCGCGCCTCGTCCACCATGCGGTAGTGTACGGAGACCGCGTACTTCTTGTGCTCGACGAGGACGCCGGGGATGCCTGCCGTGCGACGGCGCAACTCATCGGCGACGGCGGTGATGACGGGCGCAGCCTCGCGGGCGACCTCGAGCCGAACGCCGCCGGCAGCGGGGCCGGAGATGTCGAACCCGTGGCTGCCGGCGTAGTTGATGTCCTCGAGGCCGACGAAGCGCATCACGTTCTCCCGATCGCGCCCGCTGATGACGGTGGTCGGCCAAGCCGCGGCCACGCGTCGCAGGGTGTCACGCATGTCATCGCCGAGCGTGGCGAGGTCGGGGTGCTCGACGATCGGGGTGAGCGTGCCGTCGTAATCGAGGAAGAGGGCAGGGCGTCGGCCGTGCAGCTCGGCGGCGATCTCGGCCCAGTGGGCGATGGCGTTGGGGCGAGCGTCGCCGCGGTGCGCGAACCACGCCTCGATGCGGTCCGCGGACAGCTCGCGGAGGTCGCGGACCACCCAATCGGCGCCGTGTTCGCGCAGCGCGATCCCGTGACCACCGCGGTCGACGCCGAGCACCAGCCCGAAGCCGCCCGCCCGGCCCGCCTCGACGCCGGCGATGGCGTCTTCGACGACGACGGCGCGCTGCGCGTCGCACACGCCGAGGCGCTGGAGGCAGACGAGGAAGATGTCGGGGGCCGGCTTGCCGCGCAGACCGAGCTCCTCGCTCACGATGCCGTCCACGCGTGCGTCGAAGAGATCCGCAAGGCCCGCCTTCTCGAGGATCAGCGCCGTGTTCTTGCTGGACGACGCGACGCCGACGCGCACGCCACGCTCTCGCAGCTCGCGGATCAAGCGGACCGCGTCGGTGTCCACCTCGACGCCGCGCTCCGCGAGCAGGTCGCGGAAGATGAGGTCCTTGCGGCGGCCGAGCCCTACGACGGTCTCCGCGTCGGGCGGATCGGACGGTGCGCCTTCGGGCAGCGTGATGCCACGCGAGGCGAGGAAGGTGCGGACGCCATCCGAGCGGGGGCGGCCGTCCACGTGGGCGCGGTAATCCGTATCGGTGAACGGCCGGAACGGCTCGCCGGCGGCCTCCGCGCGCGAGCGCAGGAACTCGTCGAAGAGCCGTTTCCACGCCTCCGCGTGGATGCGCGCCGTGAAGGTCACGACGCCGTCGAGGTCGAAGATGGCGGCTTCGGGTGTCGGCCGCATCTGGCCTCCTCAGGATCAGTGTACGGCGGCTTTGGCGGGGCGCCCTCGAAAGATTGGGGCCGACGCCGCCGGGTGTCACCCCCACGGGTGGGGCAGGCCTCGTCCGAATGTGGATCCCCGCGATCAGGACCTGCGCCACCGCGTTCACGTCAGGGAGCGACGGGCCGAGCACCTCCTCCGGTTCGGTGAGGTCGGGTTTGATCGCGTCCGGCGCGGCCGCGAGTCCGTGCGCGAGGGGAGCGCCGGACGTGTCCCGGAGCGTCGTCACGCGGTGGGATCGAGCTCGGTCTGCCGCACACGGTTCACCCCGCCTTCCGTGGGCCGGCCCAGGAACATCGTCTGCTCGGCTGCGGGGCTCAGCGTGACCGCGACGAGGCCGACGCGGCGTCCGCCGCGCGCGGAGCCGCGGCCGGCGCCGCGCCGGGCCGCCCGTCCGGCGTTGGGCCTTCCAGCGCCGCCTCCGCGATGCGATTGCGCGCCGCCGCCATCCCCCGCGCTTCCTCGAGGATGAGCTTTTGCTCCGCCGCAGCGATGTGGCGCCGTGTCACCTCGACCGCATCCGGGTTGACCGAAATCGCGTCGATGCCCCAGCGGACCAGGATCTCGGCGTACTCGGGGTGGACGGATGGCGCCTGTCCGCAGATCGAGCTGGCGATGCCGAGCTCCTTGCACCGTCGGATGATCGTGTGGATGGCGTCCAGCACCGCGGGGTCTCGCTCGTCGTACAGCGGGGCGAGGATCTCGCTGTCCCGATCCACGCCGAGCACGAGCTGGGTCAAGTCGTTGGAGCCGATCGAGACGCCCCGCACGCCGAGGCGGGCGTATTCCTCGATCCAGTACACGATCGAGGGGACCTCGGCCATGACCCACAGCTCGAGGTTGCGGTCCAGCCCTGCTGCATCGATCTGCCGCTTCACCGCGCGGAACTCCCAACCGGTCCTCACGAACGGGATCATGAGGTGGAGGTTGTCGAACTGCTCGCGCACACGGGCGATGGTGCGCAGCTCGAGGGCGAAGAGGTCCGGCTCGCGGGTGTAACGGTACGCGCCCCGGTAGCCGATCATCGGATTCTCTTCCGCCGGTTCGTAGCGCTCGCCGCCCTCGAGTCCGCGGAACTCGTTCGAGCGGAAGTCCATCGCGCGATAGAGCACCGGGCGCGGGTGGAACGCCCTGGCGAAGGTGGTGAGGTCCTCGACCATGCGCTCGACGAACTCATCGCTCCGTCCTTCCTCGATCAGCCGGCGCGGGTGCCGGTTCTCGAGCGCCGAGAGGATCATGAACTCCGCGCGCAGCAGACCGACGCCGTCCACCGGCATGCGGGCCACCTCCTCCGCGCGCTCCGGCTCGCCGAGGTTCACCTCGAGGCGTGTCGCCGTCACGGGCGCGGTCGCGATGGCGGGGGCGGCAGGCGCAGGCGTGGCAGCGGCTCGACGCTCCGCGCCGGGTCGTCGACCGGCGGTGACGACGCCCTCGCGGGCGTCCACCGTCACCGTCATGCCGTCGCGGAGCGTGCGTGTGGCGGCCCGCGCGCCGACTATGCAGGGAAGACCGAGCTCGCGCGAGACGATGGCCGCGTGCGAGGTCATGCCGCCCGCGTCCGTCACGATGGCGGCGGCCCTGCGCATGATCGGCACCCAATCCGGCGCGGTGCGGGTGGTCACGAGGACCTCCCCTTCCGCCAGCTTGCCGCCCTCTTGCGGCGACGCGAGGACGCGCACGACGCCCGACGCAATGCCCGGGCTCGCACCCAGGCCGCGGACCAGGACCTTGCCCGCGTGTTCCTCTCCTCCGGATTCCGGAGCAGCGGCTGCGGATGCACCCGCTCGTTCGCCGAGCGTGGTCACGGGCCGCGTCTGGACGAAGTAGATCGTACCGCCCTCGATCGCCCACTCGGCGTCCTGCGGCGCGCCGTAGTGCTTCTCGTCCTCGATGCCCAGCTCGGCAAGCGCACGGACCTCCGTGTCGGTCAGGACCGGGGCGGTCGCTTTCTCCTCGTCGAGGTCGACGCGGACGTTCTCGCCCGCTCCCTCGTCCCGCACCAGCATGAACTCCTTGTAACCGGGCGTCTTGCGGACGATCTCCAGGCTCTCCTTGTCCACCTCGTAACGGTCCGGCGCGACCTGCCCGCCCACCACCACCTCACCCAGCCCCCACGCGGCCTCGATGACCAGCACACCCGGGTCGTTGCTCGCGGGGTCGATGGTGAACAGCACGCCCGACTTCTCGGCGTTCACCATCTTCTGCACGATCACGGCGATCGGCGCCTCCTCGAGCAAGCCCTGCTTGATCCGGTAGAACAAGACCCGCGCGCCGAAGGAGGACGCCCAGCAGTCCTTGACGCGGCGGATCAGCGCGTCGCCGCCACGGATGTTGAGGAAGCTCTCGAACATGCCGGCGAAGGAGAACTGGGCGGTGTCTTCCACCGTGGCGGAGGAGCGGACCGCGACGTACTCCTGCTCGGCGCCTTGCTGCTCGGAGAGGGTTCGGTATGCGTCCAGGATCGCGGCTCTGACGTCGTCGGGCACACGCGCGCGGCGGATCAGCGCCTGCGCCGACTCGGCCGTGCGGCGGAGCTGGACCGGGTCGTCCACGTCCAGGCGCTCGAGCCGGCGGGAGACCTCCGCCGCGACGCCGCTCGCCTCGAAAAAGCGCGCGTAGGCGTCCACCGTGATCACGAACCCAGGGGGAACCGGAAGGCCGGCGCGCGCCATCTCGCCGAGGTTCGCCCCCTTGCCGCCGGCCACCGCCACGTCGCCCTTGCCCAGCTCGTCGAAGCGTCGAATGAACGTCATGGCTCGTCTCCTACACGGGTCGAAGGCGGGGCTCGCCGCCGATGCATGCACTCCGCCGCCACGGCGGATCCGCTGCAGAACGGGGGCGGCCAGGGTCGCGGGCGAGCGGGTCGCTGGCTGGCGGGCCGCGCGCGAGCGGCGGCAAGGTTGCGAGGGAGAGGAGGGAGGACGGTGGAGAGGGACGGCCGATCCCGAGCGTCGGGCGTTCCGGTCGCACGTCGGCCCTCCGTTGCCGAGCCCGGTCGGTGGCGCTGCCGTAGTGGGCTCCCGACGACGTCGCTCCGACCCTTGGTCGAGATCTCCACCCACGGCTGCCGATGCACGACCACCACGCCCATCACCGGCACGCGCCCGGATGGTCCGGCGAGCCGCCGAGGCCCGGAGACCGGGATCGCCGTGAGCAGGCCCGCGCCGAGGGCCACGCACACGGCTCGGAGGTCGCACGAACGGACTCACCGGCCCCCCACGCGGGCGTTCATGTCACGCGCGGGGCCCACGCCGCGCACGACGAGCACGCGGGCCACGGCGTCGAGCTGTTCCGACGTCGCTTCTGGGGGGCCTTGCTGCTCACCCTCCCCACCCTGATCTGGAGCGACGTCCTGCAGGGCTGGCTGGGCTACACCGCGCCGACGTTCCCGGGCTCGCGCTTTGTTCCGGCGATCTTCGGGACGGCCGTGTTCGTATACGGCGGGCGGGTGTTCCTCCAGGGCGCGGTGCGCGAGCTGGGGGACCGCTCACCGGGGATGATGACCCTGATCTCGATCGCGATCGGCGTCGCGTTCCTGTTCAGCCTCGCCGTGACCCTCGGCTTCCGCGGCACGCCACTGTGGTGGGAGCTGGCGACGCTGGTCACGGTCATGCTGCTCGGCCACTGGATGGAGATGCGCTCGATCGCGCAGGCGAGCGGCGCGCTGCGGGAACTGGCGAAGCTGCTGCCGGACACGGCGGTGCGGGTGGTGGACGGACGCACCGAGGAGGTGCCGGTCAGCGCGCTGCGCGAGGGCGACGTCGTGCTCGTGCGGCCGGGGGCGGGCATCCCGGCGGACGGGGTGGTGAGGGAAGGGAGGAGCGCCGTCAACGAGGCGATGATCACGGGCGAGTCGCGGCCCGTGGACAAGGTCGAGGGCGATGAGGTGATCGCCGGTACGGTCAACGGCGCGGGGTCGCTTCGCATCGAGGTGACGCGAACGGGTGAACGCACCGCGCTCGCCGGCATCATGCGGCTGGTCGCGGAGGCGCAGATGTCGCGCTCGCACGCCCAGGCGCTCGCGGACCGCGCGGCGTTCTGGCTGACCCTGGTGGCGATCGGCGCAGGCGCGGCCACGCTGGTGGGGTGGCTCGCGGTGGAGGCCCCGGCTGGCTTCACGATCGAGCGTGTCGTCACGGTGCTGGTGATCGCGTGCCCACACGCGCTGGGGCTTGCCATCCCGCTCGTCATCGCGATCTCGACGACGCTCGCCGCGAGGAGCGGGCTGCTCGTTCGGGATCGGCAGGGTCTGGAGGAGGCGCGGCGCGTGGACACCGTGGTGTTCGACAAGACGGGCACACTCACCACCGGGGAGTTCCGCGTGGTGGATGTCGCGACGATCCCGGGCCTCGCCCCGGACGAGGCCCTGCGGCTCGCGGCGGCGACAGAGCACGACAGCGAGCACGCCATTGCGCAGGGGATTGTCAAGAGCGCGGAGGAGAAGGGGATCGCACTGCCCGATGCGCGCGGATTCGAGGCGCTCCCCGGCCAGGGCGTGCGGGCGGAAGTGGAAGGGCGCGAGCTGTCCGTCGGCGGGCCGGCGCTGCTGCGCCGGCTCGGGATCACGCTGCCTGCGCCGCTCGAGGCGGGCGCGGAACGGGCCAGGGCAAGGGGCCACGCGTCGGTGGTGCTGCTGGAGGGAGAGCAGCCGCTGGCGGTGGTCGCGGTGGCGGACCGCATCCGGCCGGAATCGTACGAGGCGGTGCGGCGGCTACACGCGGAAGGGATCGAGGTCGTGATGCTGACCGGCGACGCGCGCGTAGTCGCGGAAACGGTCGCGCGGGAGCTGGGCATCGACGCGTTCCACGCCGAGGTGCTGCCGGACCAGAAGGTCGAGAAGATCCGCGAGCTGAGGCGGCAGGGCAAGCGGGTGGCGATGGTGGGGGACGGCGTGAACGATGCCCCCGCGCTGCTCACCGCGGACGTGGGCATCGCGATCGGGGCGGGAACCGGTGTCGCGGTCGAGGCGGGAGACATCGTGCTGGTACGGAGCGACCCGCGGGATGTGCCGCGCATCATCGAGCTCTCGCGGGCGACGTACCGCAAGATGGTGCAGAATCTCTGGTGGGCCGCCGGCTACAACGTCGTAGCGATCCCGCTCGCGGCGGGTGTGCTCGCGGGCCGGGGGATCCTCCTGCCGCCGGCCGTGGGCGCGATCCTGATGTCGGTGAGCACGGTGATCGTAGCGCTGAACGCGCAGTTGCTGCGGCGGGCGCGGCTATGAGGAGGCGGTCGGCGGAGCGACCGGACGCTGGCCCCGGCGCGCTACGGGGGAGACGACCGGCCCCGACGCGTTCCGAGAGCGGCCGGCGCGGGCGGCGGGAGCGGTTGACCCGGCCCCGCCATTCCCTTAGGTTTCAAAGGATTATGCGCACTCGCACCGATTCGCGAACGCCGGCGGAGACGGCCGGTTCGCTCCGGTTCTCGACGATCAACGTCGTCTTGCTCGTGCTCGGGCTGGCGACGATCGCGGCGGGCTACACCCTGCTGGCCAGAGGGTCCACCGTGGCCGCGCCGCTCCTCCTGGTGCTCGGCTACGTGGTCCTCATCCCGCTCGGGCTCATTCTCTGAGTGGGCGCTCGGCCGACCGCCGGGTGACGGGCGCTTAGCTCAGTTGGTCTAGAGCGCTTCCCTTACAAGGAAGAGGTCACAGGTTCGAGTCCTGTAGCGCCCATGGGTGCATCGAAGCCCCGCGGGGCCGATCTGGCCCCGCGGGGCTCGTGTCATCGTGGCGCGTGACAACCGCCGCCGGGAGCCCGATTCGCGATGCCCTTGGACCGAACGCCTCCTCGAGCGCTGCCTCGACGCGCTGCACGCGTTGGAGGTGGACGGCGCCGTGGTCGCCGAGGCCCCCGACCTGTGGGCGTGGCCGGCGGCGGGGCTGCGCGTGCTCGCCGGAGCGGCCCCGCGCCCCTCACCCCTCCGGCTTCAGGAAGATCACGGCGAGCGGCGGCAGGACGAGCTCGAGGGAGAAGGGCCGGCCGTGGCACGGCACCGGGTCGGCGTCCTTGCCGCCGAGATTGCCGACGCCGCTGCCGCCGTACTCCTTCGCATCGCTGTTGAGCAGCTCCCTCCAGAACCCGCCCTTCGGCACCCCCACCCGGTAGCCGTGGCGCACCACGGGCGTGAAGTTGGCGACGACGAGGATCACATCGTCCGGCGAACGCCCGCGCCGCAAGAAGCTGATCACGCTGCTCTCCGCATCGTTGGCGTCCACCCACTCGAAGCCCGCCGGCTCGAAGTCCAGCTCGTGGAGCGCGGGCTCGGCGCGGTAGAGACGGTTGAGGTCCGCGACCCAGCGCTGCACGCCGCGGTGCGTGTCGTATTGCAGCAGGTGCCAGTCCAGGCTCGTCTCGTGGTTCCACTCGTTCCACTGGCCGAACTCGCCGCCCATGAACAGCAGTTTCTTGCCGGATTGCGCCCACATGTAGCCGAAGAGCGCCCGGAGGTTGGCGAACTTCTGCCAGAGGTCGCCGGGCATGGAGCCGAGCAGCGAGCCCTTGCCGTGCACGACCTCGTCGTGGGAGAGCGGCAGCACGAAGTTCTCGTGGAAGGCGTAGAGCATCCGGAAGGTGAGGTCGTTGTGATGGTACTTCCGGTAGATCGGGTCGCGGGACATGTAGCGCCGCGTGTCGTGCATCCACCCCATGTCCCACTTCATCCCGAATCCGAGCCCGCCGACGTACGTGGGCCGTGACACCATGGGCCACGCGGTGGACTCCTCGGCGAACGTTTGGACGTCGGGGAAGGCGTGGTAGACTTCCTCGTTGAGACGGCGCAGGAAGGCGATGGCCTCGAGGTTCTCGCGTCCGCCGTAAATGTTCGGGATCCACTCGCCTGGCTCGCGGGAGTAGTCGAGGTAGAGCATGGACGCGACGGCATCCACGCGCAGTCCGTCGGCGTGATAGACGTCGAGCCAGAACATCGCGCTGCTGAGCAGGAAGCTGCGGACCTCGTTGCGGCCGTAGTTGAAGATCATGCTGTTCCAATCGGGGTGGAAGCCCTGGCGCGGGTCCGCGTGCTCGTAGAGGTGGGTGCCGTCGAAGAACGCCAGTCCGTGGGCGTCGGTGGGGAAATGGGAGGGCACCCAGTCGAGGATGACGCCGATGCCGTGCTGGTGGAGGTAGTCGATGAAGAACATGAAGTCCTGCGGCGAGCCGTAGCGGCTGGTCGGCGCGAAGTAGCCGGTGACCTGGTAGCCCCAGGAGCCGTAGAACGGGTGCTCCATCACCGGCAGCAGCTCGACGTGCGTGAAGCCCATCTCCAGCACGTACTCGGCGAGGCGCGGCGCGAGCTCGCGGTAGGTGAGGGGACGGTTGCCGTCCTCGGGCACCCGCATCCACGAGCCCAGGTGGACCTCGTAGATCGAGATCGGCGTATCCGCGGCGTTCCGGCGGCCACGCTCCCGCATCCACTCGTCGTCGCCCCACTTGTAGGAGAGATCCCAGACGATGGAGGCCGTGCGGGGCGGCTCCTCGTGGCGGAAGCCGACGGGGTCCGCCTTCTCGACGCGGTAGCCGTGATACCAGGACTTGATGTGGTACTTGTAGAGGTCCCCCTGTCCGACGCCGGGAATGAAGCCCTCCCAGATCCCGGAGCTCCCGCGCGGCCGGAGCTTGTGCGAGGAGCGGTCCCAGCGGTTGAACTCGCCCATGACCGAGACCTCTTCCGCGTTGGGCGCCCAGACGGCGAAGTAGGTGCCGGGGACGCCGTCCACGGTGATCGGGTGCGCCCCGAGCCGGCGGTAGAGTTGTAGGTGGCTGCCCTCGTTGAAGAGGTAGACGTCATCCTCGGTCAGCAGCGTCACGTCGTGGCGGACCGGCGGCTGCTCGGTCCTCTCCTTCGATTCCACGCGTTCGCGTTCGCTCTGTCGCAACATGTCACTCCGTTCCGGTGGTGCCAGCGCCGCGCCGGCGCCCCAAAGATGACATCGGCAGGAGCGGGGGGCAAAAAGCTTCGCCAAACGCGCACGGTTTTCGTGTTGCGAGCCCGCGGCAGCACGGGACATGGAAAGACTTCACAAGGAGTTGACGTGCGGCACGGATCTCGAATCGGGGAGCGGCGAGGCGGTCTCCTCGAGCAGGGGATCGCGAGTCCGCTTCGACCCGACGCCGTCTCGATCCGGGGCGGCCCAAACACGAAGACTCCGGTTGCGCGATCGCGAACCGATGACGGACAGCTATCCGATCCGACGGCCGAGCGTGCCTCTCCGCGCGCTCGCGCTCTCCGTTTGTGCACTCGCCGTGCCGGTGGTCGCGGCGGCCCTCCCCGAGGCCGACGCGGGGGCAGGGACGGAACCGCTCCTGTGGCTGCTCGCGCTGGTGCCCGCGTTCCTATTGGCGTACTACCGAGGCTGGCGCGGCGCCGAATTCGCGCTGGCCGCCGGCATGGTCGCGCTCACGGTCGCCCACATCGTGGCGACGCTGACCGGCCGTGACCTGGGGAACCCGGCCATCCTGCTCCCCTCGGTGAGCGCCTACATCGTCGCCTCCCTGGGGATCGGCACCCTGTCCGAGCTCCTGCACCGGCACGTCGCGCGCGCGGAGGCGCAAGCGCTGACGGACGAGCTCACAGGACTGCCGAACCGGCGCTGGGCGCGGCTCATGCTCGAGACGGAGTTCGCGGCGGCGCAGCGCGGCCGGCCGCTGGTGGTGGTCCTGTTCGACCTGGACCGGTTCAAGGAATACAACGACCGCTACGGCCACGCCGCGGGCGACCGGGCGCTGAGGGTGGCGGCGGCGGTCCTCCGACGGAACACGCGCCGCATGCACCTCACGGCGCGCATCGGCGGCGAGGAGTTCCTCTCGATCCTGTCTTCGTCCGACATCGCCGGCGCGCGGGTCTTCGCGCGGCGGATCCGGGAGGATCTGGCCCGCGTGGAACTGCCGACCGGGCCGATCCGCGTCAGCGCCGGCCTCGCCGCGTACGACCCCGCAATGACATCGCCCGACGACCTGCTGGCGGTCGCCGACGAGGCGCTGTACCGCGCCAAGCAGGATGGCCGGGACCGGATCCGGGTCGGGCGGCTCCGCAAGCGGCTGTACGCGGTCTGATGGCCACCCCGCCCCGGGGGACGGGTTCATCCCGAAGAGAGGTCGAAGCCCTTGACCGCGGCTCGCCGCGCCGAGTAGAGTGCGCGCCGCATGAAGCCACGGGCCCGCAGGCCACGAGACCGGAACGCCTGCGGGCCCGCGCACGTTTCTGGCGGGCCGCGTGCCCCGGACGGGGCCGGCTCCCCGCCGGCCGCGCCGCTCCGGGCAGCAGTCTTTGCCTGGAACGGCGTGCCCGGCTACGTTTACGCCAACGGAGGGCAGGGCCGCGGACCCCGAGGGCGGAGCGCCGCGGATCGAACCACTCAGATCACGGAGGGTGGCATGAACAAGGCAGAGTTGGCCGATGCGCTGGCAGAGCGGACGAACCTTCCGCGGAAAGATTCGCGCGCGGCGGTGGAGGCGCTGTTCGATCCGGAGACCGGGCTCATCGCGCAGGCGCTGCAGCGCGGGGAGAAGGTGTCGCTGACCGGGTTCGGCACGTTCGAGGTCCGGGAGCGCAAGGCGCGCACGGCGCGGAATCCCCGGACCGGGATGACGATCGAGGTGCCCGCGACGCGCGCGGCCGCGTTCCGTCCGGGCAAGGGACTCAAGGACGGGATCGCGCGGCGTTAGGCGGACGGGATCGCGCGGCGTTAAGCGAACGGCGACCCGGCGTCCCGGATCGGAGGCCCCCGGCAGGACCGGGGGCTTCGCTCATCGCGCTGCGCGTTCGGCCTGGCCGGCACCGTGCCCGGCCGCGGTGCCGGGCCGTTCCCGCCTGGGCCGCGGGCCGCGCGCGGCCACCGATCCGCTCGAGGTCGTCGGTGTCGATGGGCAGGCTGCGGCGGTGGGGGCCACTGTGCCGGCGTCGAGGAGGAACTCCCCGAGTGTTGGGCGGAAGACCCGGAGTGTGGGGCGAGAGCGGAAGAGATCCGGTGTGCGGCGCCGGTCGGGGTGGCGGGGGACCACGTGTTCGTCTCGATCGCCGCTGGCCACACCCGCACCAGTGGCAGCACGGATCGCGGAGTCGTTGACTTGCGGAGGCACCCTCCACGACCTGACCGGCTCGGCGCAGGGCGTGGTCCGTGAGCCGACGCCGGTGCGCGTGCCGAGCCCGCCCCGGGCGACGGCGCCGGGCGGCCGGAGAAGCGCCCGGCGTCCACGGCGGGGTGACGAAACCCTTGCACCGGCGGCGGGGAGCCCCTTAACTTGGCGCGAATATAGCGCCAACCCGCCGGTGTCTGCCCCTGGGGGGCGGAAGGTCCCAGCCGAGAGCCCGGTTGCGTCCGTGAACACTGGGACCTGCTGCGGGTTAGCATCAGCGGACAGAGTCGCGCGGCCACCGAGTACGGCCGCTGGGTGACCCCTACCAGCCCGGAGACTGCGGACATGGAGCCAACGCGTGCGAACCTGCGACGCCTCGTCGCCTCGGCAGTCGGGATCGTCGCCGCGACCGCCCTGTTTGCCGCCCCCGAGGCGGTGCACGCGCAAAGCCGGTATCGCGTCCTCGTTCCCGCACTCAAAGCGGAGGGAGGCGCGAAGGAGAATTTCGGTAGGGATGTGGCGGAGCGGCTGCGCAAGAGCCTCGAGGGGATGGCCACGCACGCGCCGGTAGACCGCGGCGAGATGCGGGCAAAGCTCCGCGAGGTGAAGCGGGACGAGAAGGAGCTCGTGGACTGCGTCACCGCCCGCCAGTTCGCCGTGTACATCAACGCCATGCTGTACCTCTGTGGCGAGTACCGGCCGGCCGGCTCCGGAATGGAGGTCAAAGCGCAGTTCGTGACGGCGCGGACGGGCGAGGCGTTCGAGATCCCGCCGTTCACCGCGAACACGGCAGATGAAGCGGCGCAGATCATCTTCAACGGCTTCGAGACCGTCGTCAATCAGCAGCGGCTGACGACGTTCTGCCTCGACTACCTCGCCAGCGAGCAGTGGACGAACGCGCTCGAGAACTGCAACAACGCACTGGCCCTGAACCCGAACTCGGAGGCCGCGCTCTTCGGCCGCGCCCGAGCACTCCTGGGCCTCGACTCGCTCGAGGTGGCGATGCAGGAGCTCGAGAAGCTGCTCGAGCTGAACCCCGGGCACGTGGACGGGCTCCAGACCGCGGGCTACGTGGCGACGAAGCTCAACCAGCCCCAGAAGGCGCTCGAGTACTACCGCGCGTACCTCGACCTCAATCCGGGCGACCCGCAGGTCCGCCTCACCATCGCCATCGACATGGCGAGGAACGGCGACCCGAAGGGCGCGCTCGAGCTGGTCGAGGAGGGGCTCGCGGTGGATTCGAGCAACCTCAACCTCCGCCAGTACGCGGGCCACTTCGCCCTTGCCGCCGCGACCAAGATCGAAACGGACAGCGGCGCCCGGGACCCGCAGCGTCCTGCTGAGGCGTTGGCCCTGTACGAGAAGGCGCTCGGCTACTACCAGTCCGTCTTCGACGAGCGGGGCAGCGAGTCCGACGTCGAGATGCTCCGTCGGATGATGGTCACGCTCGTGGCGCTCGACCGGACCGCGGAGGCGGTCGAGATGGGCGCGCGCTTCGTGCAGGCGAAGCCGGAGGACGCGTCGCTCTGGTCGTCGTACGCGGATGCGCTCCAGAAGGCGGGACGGCTGGAGGAAGCCATCGCTGCGCTCGACTCGGTGCTGGCGCGCGACCCCAACTACGAGCGGGTCTACTCGCGGCAGGTCGCCTGGCTCGCCAGCACGGGGCAGATCGCGCGCATCAAGGCGGCCTACGAGAAGGCTCTCGCGCGGCAGGAGTACGAGGCGCAGCCGGATGAGCTCGCGCGCAGCGTGCTGCTCTACGCCTACAACGAGAAGTTCCAGAAGGGCGATCAGATGGGCGCGCTGCCGTACTTCGAACTCGTGCGGGAGATGAACACCACGCCGCAGACGCGCGGGCTGGCGAGCTATCTGGGCGGCTTCGCGCTGCTGAACCACGGCCGGAAGGTGTCGGAGCCGGAGACGCTGCAGTCGGCGCGCGAGGCGCTGCCGATCTTCCAGAAGGCGCGTCAATTCTTCCTCGACGCGAGGCCGTACGCGGAGGCCAACAAGGTGGACCTCGCCGAGCCGCTCTCGAACGTGGACACGTTCATCGAGATCCAGGAGGCGATCATCAAGCGCGGCCGCTGACGACGATCAGGGCCAGCGGTCGCGAGGCGGATCGCTCGCCACGGAGGAGGGACCGGGACGTCGTTCCCGGTCCCTTTCTTCATCCGCGGGGGTGATCGTGGTGGGCGGTGTGTGGTGGAGCGTCCGTGTGCGGGGGCGATTGCGGGTCGCCAGCGCAAGTTGCTGTGTGCACTGGGGTTCCATGAGGAGTCTTGACGGGGCGATGTGACGCCGTGTAGTATTGGGGCCCGGAGTGGGGAAGAGTGGGGAGGAGTGGGAAGACGCCTGCCATGCCCTGCTGTCGAGGACCCCGATGGCGGGAACTCGAACCCCGGCGAGCCGGGGGCTGAAATTTCTGGGCAGTTACCTCTATCAGCTGGACGAAAAGGGGCGATTGAGTCTGCCGGCGGCGTTTCGCCGCGAGGCTGCGGATCAGCGCTTCGTTCTCGTGCAGGCGTACCCGCCTGCGCTCCAGCTTTACCCGGAGTCCACGTGGGCGGAGGTGGAGGAGCGGTTGATGGAGCTCCTTCGGCATCAGCCGGAGGCGCGGATGTGGGCGTTGAGCGTGCTGGCGAACGCGACGGAGGTCGTTCCGGATGGTCAGGGACGGATCCTGGTGCCGGCGCGTCTGAAGGAAGCGGCGGAGTTGACCGGCTCGGTGCTCCTGGTCGGGCTGGTGAACCGCATCGAGCTGTGGAACCCGGAGCGGTTCGAGGAGGCGGTGGCGGCGAAGGCGGCGGAGTTCGAGCGCTTCGCGCCGCAGATCTTCCGTTAGGGCTGGACGGTCGGTGGACGCGTATCACGTTCCGGTCATGGTGGCGGAGGTCCTGGCGTACCTCCGGCCGGAGCGTGGGGGGCTCTATTTCGACGGGACGGTCGGGGGCGGGGGGCACAGCGAGGCGATCCTGGAGGCGAGCGAAGCGGCCCGGGTGATCGGCGTGGACCGCGACCCGGAGGCTCTGCGGGTGGCGGCGGCGCGGTTGGCGCGCTTCGGCGACCGGGTGCGGCTCGAGCGGGGTCGGTTCTCGGCGGCAGCCGCCGGAGTGGAGGAGCCGCTGGCCGGCGCGCTGCTGGACCTCGGGATCTCCTCGCGGCAGGTGGACGAGCCCGCGCGAGGATTCTCGTTCCGCCCGGGTGTGCCGCTGGACATGCGCATGGCGGGTGAAGCCGGGGTGGGGGAGCGCACGGCGGCGGAGCTGCTGAACGAGGCCTCGGAGGCGGAGCTGGCGGAGGTGTTCTGGCGTTACGGCGAGGAGCGGCGTGCGCGGCGGCTGGCGGCGGAGGTGGTGAAGCGGCGTCGGGAGAAGCCGTTCAGGACGAGCGACGACTTGCTGGAGGTCCTGGAGCGAGTCTTCGGCGCACGTCTCGGTGTGAAGGACAAGGCGAGGATCTTCCAGGCGCTGCGGATCGCGGTGAACGAGGAGCTGCAGGAGCTCGAGCGGGCGTTGCCCATCCTGCGGGACAAGTTGGCGCCGGGGGGCGTGCTCGTGGTGCTGTCCTACCACTCGCTGGAGGACCGGCGGGTGAAGGAGGCCTTCAGGGAGTGGAGCCGCGGGTGCATCTGCCCGCCGGAACTGCCGGTCTGTCAGTGTCGGGGGAGGCCGTTGGGTGAGACGTTGACGCGGAAGCCCGTGTTTGCGTCGCCGTCGGAGGTGGCGGCGAACCCACGTGCGCGGAGCGCCCGCCTGCGGGCGTGGCGCAAGGCGGCCTGATGCGGGGCCCCTCTGGGATCCTGACCGCGGCGTTGGCGTTCGCCGCCCTCCTAGCGTCCTTGAGTCTGGTGGTGTGGCGGCAGAGCCGGGCGCTGCAGGTGTTGCGTGCGCTCGAAGCGGTGCGGAGCGAGCGTGCGGTTCTCGAAGCGGAGCGCGTGGACCTGGTGCGGCGGAAGCAGATGCTGGAGAGCCGTAGCCGGGTGGTGCGGGTCGCGGGCGAGCGTCTGGGCATGCGGGTCCCGCACGGAACGGAGATCGTGATCCTGTCGCTCGAGGACGGGAGCGAGCAGGTCGGGGGTAGGCCGTGAAGCGACCGGTCCACAAGCACGTCCTGCGGCGGCGTCTGCTGTTGGGCGGGCTGATGGTCTGGGCGGCGATGCTGCTCGTGCGCGCCTTCCAGGTCCAGATCCTGGAGGGCGAGCGGTGGTCGGAGCGTGCCGCGGAACAACAACGTCAACGGGTGGTCCTGCCGGCGCCGCGTGGCACGATCTACGACCGCGACGGTGTGCCGCTGGCGGCGAGCCACGAGGCCTACCGTGTGGCGATCGCCCCGCGGGAGATCAAGGACCGGGAAGAGACCGCGAAGCGGTTGAGGGCGGTGCTGGGGCTTTCGGCCCAGGCGGCGGCTCGGGCGGTGCAGCCCGGGCGGCGCTGGGTCGTGCTACCGGGCCGTTACGATGCGGGAGTGAAGGAGCAGCTCGAGGGGGTGCGGGGCGTGTACTTCGAGCGGGTCCTGGAGCGCTTCTACCCGCACGGGCCGCTGGCCCTCGAGTTGCTGGGGCGCGTGTCTGCGGATCAGCGTGCACTGAGTGGCATCGAGCTAGCGTTCGATTCGCTGTTGAGCGGTCGGCCGGGGTCGGCGGTGGTGCGGCGGGATGCGCGCGGCGAACCGATCCCGGGGGCGCTGGTGTCGGTGGAGCAGCCGGTGCCCGGGCACGACATCTATCTGACGATCGATTACGACCTCCAGGAGATCGCGGACGAGGCCCTGCGACATGCCCTGGAGGAGACCGGCGCCACGGGAGGGGACATTGTCATCGCCGACCCGCGCACGGGCGAGATCCTGGCGGCGGTGAGCCGGCGTGACGGCGCTGCGCGGCCGTGGACGGCGGTCACCGAGCCGTACGAGCCCGGGTCGACGCTGAAGCCGTTCATCGTGGCGGCGCTGCTGGAGGAACGGCGCGCGACGTTCGACGACAGCGTGTACGCTGAGCAGGGGCGCTACGTGGACGGAGGCCGGACCATTTCGGACGTCCATGCGTATGGCTGGTTGACGCTGCGCGAAGCGCTGCGGCACTCGTCGAACATCGCGCTCGTGAAGATGGCCAAGCGGCTGGATCCGGAGACACAGTACGCCTATCTGCGCGACTTCGGCTTCGGCTCGCCGACGGGCGTGCCGTACCCGTCCGAGGCGGCAGGCGTGTTGCGACGCCCGGCGCAGTGGTCTGGATACTCGCAGGCGAGCCTGGCCATGGGCTACGAGATCTCGGTCACGCCCCTCCAGATGGTGATGGCGTACGCCGCGCTGGCGAACGGCGGCGTGCTGATGGAGCCGCGGCTCGTGCGCGAGGTGCGCTCCTGGGACGGCCGGGTGCGCGTGGCGTTCGGGCCGCGCGTCGTGCGGCGAGTGGTGAGTCCGGAGGTCGCACGCTCGGTGGCGGCCGCGCTGGCCGAAGTCGTCGAGGAGGGGACGGGGCGGCGCGCGTCGCTGGAGACCTTCGCGGTGGCCGGCAAGACGGGAACGGCGCGGCGCGTGGCGGCCGGGCGCTACGAGAGGGGCGCGTACACGGCGTCGTTCGCGGGGTTCTTCCCGGCGGAGGATCCACAGCTCGTGTTCCTGGTGAAGCTGGACCGGCCGCGCGGCGAGTACTACGGCGGGCTGGCCGCCGCGCCGGTGACCCGTGCGACGTTGGCTGCTGCACTGGCGGCGCGGAACACGCCGCTGGATCGGCGTGCGGTGGTGCGGACGGCGCAGGGGAGCGGCGGCGTGCGGCAGCAGCAGGCGGCGGGCGGCGCGCCGGTGCGGTTCGCCGCACTCGGCGCCGACGATGGGGCGCAGCCCGCGCCGGGCCCGTTCATCTTCGTGCTGGACGGCGCGCCGCCCGCGCACGAGGAGTCGCCGTCGATGGCGCCGAGGCGGGTGCCGCAGGTGAAGGGCCTACCGGTCCGGGATGCGGTGCGGCGGCTCCACGCCCAGGGGTTCCGTGTCGAGGTCGAAGGCACCGGCCCGGTGAAAGGAACGGTCCCGACGGCGGGCACGGCGTTGCGTCCGGGCGAGACGGTCCGGGTGTTGGGCCAGGGAGTCCAGCGGTGAGGGGTGGGGCGGACGGCGCGTCTGCGACCACGCGGGCGTTCCGGCTCCAGGAGGTCGTCTCACGGCTTCGGGCCGAGGGGCTGGTGGTCTCGGCGTCGGGTGCGGACGTGGAGTTGACCGGGATCGCGGACGACAGCCGGCGCGTGCGGCCGGGAGACTTGTTCTGCGCGTGGGTCGGCACGGCCGCGGACGCGCACGCCTTCCTCCCCGCCGCACGTGCGGCGGGTGCGGCGGCGGCGCTGGTGGAGCGCCCTGTGCCGGAGGCGGACGTGCCGCAGGTGGTGGTGCGCGATGGCCGGCGGGCGGCCGCCCTCGCGGCGATGGCGGCGTTCGGGGATCCGGCGGCGTCGCTCCTGCTCGTGGGCGTCACCGGCACCAACGGCAAGACGACCACGGTGTGGCTGCTCCGTCACCTCCTCGCGGCCGGGCGCCCGGCCGCATCGCTGGGCACGCTGGGCGTCGTCGGCCCGGACGGCGAGCCGGTGCCCGGGACGGAGTCTCTGACCACGCCGGGCCCGGTCGAGCTGGCGCGCACGCTGAGGGAGTTGGTGGATCGCGGCGTGCGGGCGGTAGCGATGGAGATCTCGTCGCACGCGCTCGACCAGGGGCGCGTGAGCGGCCTGCGGCTGGATGCGGCGGTGTTCACGAACCTGTCCCGTGACCACCTCGACTACCACCGCACGGTCGAGGCCTACCGGGAAGCGAAGCTTTCGTTGACCAAGCTGCTGCGCCCCGGGGGCGTCGTCGTCTACAACGCCGAGGACCCGGCGTGGGCGCCGCTCGCGGAGGTCGAGCAGAGGACGCTGACCTACGCCATGGATGCGCCGGCCGACCTGCGCGCCCGCGATCTGGAGCTGGGGGCGGGCGGGGCGCGCTTCACGCTGGAGACGGCGAACGGCAGCGTCGCCGTCGAGCTGCCGCTGCTCGGCGCCTTCAACGTGCAGAACGCGCTGGCCGCAGCGGGGGCCGTGCACGCGTTGGGGATGCCGCTCGCGGACGTGGCCGAGCGCCTGCGCACGGTGCCCCAGGTGCCGGGTCGGCTCGAGCGCATCGCGGAGACGCCGTGCCCCGTGCTGCGTGACTACGCACACACGCCGGACGCGCTGGAGCGCGTGCTCACCGCGCTCAGGCCGCTGGTGCGCGGCCGGTTGATCCTGGTGTTCGGCGCGGGCGGCGACCGGGACCGCGGCAAGCGGCCGCTCATGGGAGCGGTCGCCACGCGCTGGGCGGATGTGACGATCGTGACATCGGACAACCCGCGCACGGAGGATCCGGACGCGATCATCGATGACATCGCGCAGGGCATGACCGGGAGCTACGTGCGCGAGGTGGACCGCCGGCGTGCGATCGCGCTGGCGCTGACGGAAGCCAAGGCGGACGACGTGGTCCTTCTGGCCGGCAAAGGACACGAGACGTACCAGATCGTCGGGACGGAGCGGCGTCCGTTCGACGAGCGCGAGATCGTGCGTGAACTGGTCGCGAGCGGAGGCGGGGTGACGGCGTGAAGGGCGGCTGGACCGATGCAGCGGTGCGCGAGGCGCTGGGGCTGCCTCGCGGAGACGTGCGGGACGTCGCGTACACCGGCGTGAGCACGGACACGCGCCAGCTCGGCGAGGGTGCGCTGTTCGTGGCGTTGCGCGGCGAACGCTTCGACGCACACGCCTTCCTCGGCGAGGCGGCGGCGCGCGGCGCCCGGGGCGCGGTGGTGGAGCGGCGGCCGGCGGACGCGCCGGACTCGCTGATCTACTACGTGGTGCCGGACACGCTCGTGGCGCTGGGGCAGCTCGCGCGGGCGCGGCGGCGCTCGTTGGCCGCCCGCGTGTGCGCGGTGACCGGCACGAACGGGAAGACGACGACCAAGGAGATGACGCGTGCGGCGCTCGGTGCGCGCTACCGCGTGCACGCGACGACGGCGAACCTGAACAACCTCGTCGGCACGCCGCTCACGCTGCTGGCGGCGCCGGAGGACGTGGAGGCGATCGTCGTCGAGGTCGGCACGAACGCGCCGGGCGAGATCGCGCGGCTGGCGGCGATCGTGGAGCCGGACGCGGCGATCATCACCAGTGTAGCGGAGGGTCACCTCGAGGGACTGGGCGACCTGGAGGGTGTGCTCGTGGAGAAGACGGCGCTGCTCGCGGCGCTGTGCCCCGGCGGCGTGGCGCTGGTGGCGGACGAGCCGCCGGAGCTGGCGGCGCGCGCCCGCAGCATGGCCGCCCGCGTGCGCGTGGCGGGGTGGACCGACGCCGCAGACGCGGACCTGCGCGCGGAAGACATCCGCATCGACGAGGAAGGCCGCGTGCGGTTCCGCTGGGCGGGCCACGACGTGCGGCTGAACTTCCGCGGGCGACCGAACGCGCGCAACGCGCTGCTCGCGCTGGGCGTCGCACAAGAGTGGGGAGTGGACCCGGCAGCCGCGGTGCGGGCGCTGGAGTCGCTCGAGCCGCCGAGCCTGCGCGCGGAGCTGGTCCGCTACGGGGACCTGCTGGTGATCGCCGACTGCTACAACGCGAATCCGGCCAGCGTGGAGGCGGCGCTGGAGCTGTTGGAGTCGATGCCGCGGCGCGGCGGTCGCGTCGCGGTGTTGGGCACCATGCGCGAGCTGGGGAGCGCGACCGAGCGGCTCCACCGGCGGGTCGCGGAGCGGGCCGCGGCGGCGGACCTGGATCTCGTGGTGGCCACCGGCGCGTTCGTGCCGGCCTTCGAGCACCTGGCCGGACGCATGGGCGGGCGGTTGATCCGGGAGGAGGACCCGCTGGCTGCGTACGATGTGCTCGAGCCGCGGCTGCGCGGCGACGAGGTGGTGCTCCTCAAGGCGTCCCGCGGCGTGGCGCTGGAGCGGCTGCTGCCGCGGCTCGAGGCGCGCTTCGGGGGCGCGGCGGCGGATGCGGGCGCTGCGTCCACCCGCGCCGCCGCAGGCGTGGATGGAACCGTGGACACCGGCGCTGGCAGGGAGTGAAGGGTGCTGTACCATCTGCTCGCGCCGCTGGCGGATGAGCACATCGCGTTCAACCTCTTCCGTTACATCACCTTCCGCGCGGCGGGCGCGATGGTGACGGCGCTGATCCTGTCGTTCCTGCTGGGGCCGGCGATCATTCGCTGGTTGCGCGCCCTCCGGTTCGGACAGGTGATCCGGACGGACGGACCGGAGCGTCACCTGGGCAAGGCCGGCACGCCCACGATGGGCGGGGTGCTGATCCTGATCGCAACGTCGGTCTCGACGCTGCTGTGGGCCGAGCTGACGAACCGATACGTGTTGATCGCGCTGATCGTCCTGCTGTGGATGGGTGCGCTCGGCTTCTTGGACGACTATCTCAAGGTGGTGCGGCGGAGGACGGAGGGCCTGGTCGGCCGCTATAAGCTGATCGGCCAGGGCGTGCTGGGGCTGTTGCTCGGCGCGTACCTGCTGTTCTGGCCGTCGAGCGTGATCCCGCCGAACTGGACCAGCATCCCGTTCTTCGCGGACTACCACCTGGAGATCTGGAAGCCGCTCTTCATCCCGTGGGTGATGTTCATCCTCGCGGGGAGCTCGAACGCGGTGAACCTGACGGACGGGCTGGACGGTCTCGCGGCGGGGCTGACGGCGATCGCGGCCGCCACGTTCGGCGTGTTCGCCTACGTCATCGGTCGGGTGGACACGTCGAGCTACTTGGGGCTGTTCTATCTCCCGGGCTCGGGTGAGCTCGCGATCTTCTGCGTTGCGCTGGGCGGCGCGGCGCTTGGGTTCCTGTGGTTCAACGCCCACCCTGCGGAGGTGTTCATGGGCGACACGGGCTCGCTCGCGCTGGGCGGCGCGATCGGGGCCGTGGCGATCCTGCTCAAGATGGAGTTCCTGCTGGCGATCGTGGGCGGGGTGTTCGTGCTCGAGGCGCTCAGCGTGATCCTGCAGGTGGGCTACTTCAAGTACACGTTGCGGCGAACGGGGAAGGGGCAGCGGCTGTTCCTCATGGCGCCGCTGCACCACCACTTCGAGAAGGCCGGCTGGGCGGAGAGCAAGGTGATCATCCGCTTCTGGATCCTGGGGATCCTGTTCGCGCTGCTGGCCTTCAGCACGCTGAAGATCCGGTGAGCCCCGCGAGGCGAATCGGCGTGCTGGGGCTGGCCCGGAGCGGGCGCGCGGCGGCGCTGCTGGCGCTGGCCGCAGGGGATCGCGTCTTCGCCTCCGATGCGGGCGACGGTCCGGAGGTGCGCGCCGCGGCCGAAGCGGTGCGCGCGGCGGGTGGCGAGGCGGAGACGGGCGGGCACAGCGTGGAGCGGCTGGCCGAATGCGACCTCGTGGTCGTGAGCCCGGGCATTCCGCCGACCGCACCCGTGATGCGGGAGCTGGCCGCGCGGGGCGTGCGCTGGATCTCCGAGCTGGAGTTCGCGGCGGCGCACCTGGACGCGCCGATCATCGCGGTGACCGGCACGAACGGGAAGAGCACCGTCACGGCGCTGATCGCGCACCTGCTGCGCGAGGCGGGACTGGATGCGCCGGCGGCGGGCAACATCGGGCTGGCGCTGTCCGAGGTCGCGCGCGAAGGTGCTCGGCCTGACTACGTGGTGGTCGAGGCGAGCTCGTTCCAGCTCGCGGGCATCGAGACGTTCGCGCCGCGTATCGGCGTGGTGACGAACCTCGCGCCGGATCACTTGGACCGCTACGAGTCGGTGGAGGCCTATTACGCGGACAAGGCGCAGCTCTTCCGCAACGCGACCACGGAGAGCCGGTGGGTGCTGAACGGCGAAGACGACGCGGTGTTGCGCCTGGCGGGGGACGCGCCGGGCGCGCGCTATCTGTTCCGTGTTCGTAGCGCCCCGGGGCCGTCGGAGCGGGGCGGCTGGATCAGCGAGAGCGGCCACCTCACCGTGCGGTTGGCGGAGGACGCCGTGCCGCTGGTTCACGCCACGGAGCTCGGGATCCTCGGCGAGCACAACCGCGCGAACGCGCTGGCGGCGGCGATCGCCGCGGGTCTGGCGGGCGCCAGCGTGGATGCGCTGCGGAGCGGGCTACGCAGCTTCCGTGCGCTCGAGCACCGGCTGGAGCCGGTGCTCGAACGTGATGGAGTGCTGTGGATCAACGACTCGAAGGCGACGAACATCGCCTCGACGCGGGTGGCGCTGCGCAGCATGGATCGACCGACCGTGCTGCTGCTCGGCGGCCGGCACAAGGGCGAGCCGTACACGGAGCTGCTGCCCGAGCTGCGGGCGCACGTGAAAGCGGTGGTGGCGTACGGCGAGGCGGCGCCGATCGTGATGGAGGACCTGTCCGGTCACGTCCGGGTCGAGCCGGTGTCGGGGCCGTTCGAGGCCGTGGTCGCGCGTGCCGCGGCCCTGGCCTCGCCCGGCGATGCGGTGCTGCTCTCGCCCGCGTGCGCGAGCTACGACATGTTCCGGGACTACGAGGAGCGCGGCCGTCGCTTCAAGGAGCTCGCGCTCGAGGAGGCGGGGCGTGGCGCGTGACGCCGTCGCGACGGTTTGGGGGGCGCAGCCGGAGGAGCCGCGGCGTTCGCGGCTCGGCTACGGCTGGGAAGCGCCCATGCTGCTCCTGCTGACGATCGTGCTGCTCTCCTTCGGCCTGGTCATGGTCTACAGCGCGAGCGCGGTCAACGCGCAGACGCTGGGGCTCGCGGACTACCACTTCGTGGTGCGGCAGGCGCTGGGCGGCGCGGTCGGGATGGTGCTGCTGGTGGTGTTCGCAGAGCTGGACTACCACTGGTGGGGCCGGCTGGCGTGGCCGCTCGTGGGCGTCACGGCGCTCATGCTCGCGTTGCTCGTGGTGCCGGGCACGGAAGCGATCGCGCCGAGGGTCAACGGCGCACGGCGGTGGCTGACGCTGGGGCCCGTGACGCTGCAGCCGTCGGAGTTCGCGAAGCTGGTGCTGATCGCATGGACGGCGAAGCTCGCGGTGAAGAAGCAGGCGCTGCTGCCCAGTCTGAGCCGGGGGCTCATGCCGTTCCTGGTGATCTGGGGCCTGATCGCGCTGCTGGTGTTCCTCGAGCCCAACCTGTCCAGCGCGTTGCTGATCGTGATGCTCGCGGCGCTGGTGGTCTTCGCGGCGGGCGCGCGCATCGGGCACTTCCTTTTGCTGGGCGTGATCGCGCTGCCCGTGCTGTGGAGCCAGGTCGAATCGGCGCAGTACCGGCTGCGGCGCGTGCTGGCGTTCGTGGCCCCGTCGCACGACCCGGCGGGCGTGAGCTACCAGATCAACCAGTCGCTGATCGCGCTGGGCAGCGGCGAGCTGTTCGGCCGCGGCTTCGGGAGGGGCGAGCAGAAGTTCGGCTTCCTGCCCGAGCCGCACAACGACTTCATCTTCGCCATGATCGGCGAGGAGTGGGGCTTCCTGGGCACCGCGTCCCTCGTGTTGATGTACGCCGCGTTCGGGCTGGTGGGCTACCGGGTGGCGCGGCGGGCGCCGGACCTGTTCGGCTTCCTGCTCGCGATCGGCGTGACGAACCTGATCGTCGTGCAGGCGTTGCTGCACATGGCTGTGGCGCTGGCGCTCGTCCCGACCACGGGCGTGACGTTGCCGTTCATCTCGTACGGTCGTTCGAGCCTGCTGGTCTGCCTGGCCGCGGTCGGCGTGCTGCTGAGCGTCGCGCGCGCTGCGGACCGGAGGGCGGCATGAGCGCGGTGCTGTTCGCGGGCGGTGGGACGGGCGGCCACCTCTACCCAGCGCTGGCGCTGGCGGAGGCGATGAAGCGCGAGCGCGCAGACCTGGTGGTGTACTTCGTGGGCGCGCGGCGCGGCGTGGAGGCGCGGGTGCTGCCGAAGCAGGGTGTGCCCCACGTGCTCCTGCCGTTCGAGCCGCTGCGCCGCGACCGGGTGTGGCAGAACTGGCGGCTGGTGCCGTCCGCGTTCCGGTCCGCCGCGGGGCTCGCGCGGTTGTTCCGCCGCGTGAAGCCGGACCTGGTGGTGGGGACGGGCGGGTACGCGAGCGGGCCGGCGTGCGCGTGGGCCGTGCTGGCCGGCGTGCCGATGGCGCTCCAGGAGCAGAACGCGTGGCCGGGTCTGACCACGCGATGGCTCAGCCGGTGGGCGCGCCAGGTCCACCTCGGGTTCCCGGAGGCGGCGGCACGGCTCAAGCCGGGTCGGCGCACGGAGGTCTTTGCGTTGGGCAACCCGATCCGTCCGCCCGACCCGACGCTGGACCGTCGCGAATGCCGCCGCCGCTTCGGCCTCGAGCCCGAGGGGTGCGTGGTGCTGGTGGTGGGCGGGAGCCAGGGCGCGCGGGCGGTGAACGAAGCGTTGCTCGGCGCCATCGAGCGGGTCGTGGCCGGAACGCTCCCGCCGCGGCCGGACGGCCTCCAGGTGCTGTGGGCCACGGGGCCGGCGCACATCGCGGGGATCGAGGAGCGGCTGCGGCGTCTCGGCGGCGCAGAGTGGGTTCGCGCCGTCGGCTACATCGACGAGATGCCGGCCGCCCTGGCTGCGGCGGACATCGCGGTGTCGCGCGCAGGTGCCATGGCGACGGCGGAGTTGCTCGCGTGGGGCATCCCGGCCATTCTGGTTCCGCTCCCGACGGCTGCGGCGGACCACCAGACCGGGAACGCGCGGGCACTGGCGGAAGCCGGCGCGGCAGTGCACCTTCCACAGCGCGAGGCGACACCGGAGCGGCTCTGGGCGGAGCTGACCTCTCTCGCCACGTCCGACGCGCGGCGCGAGGCGATGGCGGCCTGCGCGCGCGCCCGGGCCCGGCCGCACGCGGCGCGGGACATCGCGCGGCGACTCCTCACGCTCGTGGACCGGAGGGCCGCATGAGCGCGCCCGTGACGGACATCGACCTGCGCGAGCTCGCGCGGAGCCGACCCGTCCATTTCATGGGCGTGACGGGCGCCGGAATGTCTGCCCTCGCGGAGCTGCTGCTGCGGTCGGGCGGGAAGGTCACGGGCTGCGACGCCCATCCCGGACCGGCGGCCGCGGCGCTTCGCGCCCTGGGGCTGGAGGTCGCCGCCGGGCACGACCCGGCGCACGTCGAGGACGCGGCGGCCGTCGTCGTCACGGCTGCGGTGCCGCCGGACCACCCGGAGCTGGCCGCCGCGCGTGCCGGGGGGATCCCGGTCCTCAAGCGCGCGCAGGCCTTGGGCGCGGTGGTCAACCGTGGCGTCGTCGTCGCGGTGGCGGGCACGCACGGCAAGACGACGACGACGGCGATGACCACGGCGATCCTGGCGGAGGCGGGCCTGGATCCCACGGGCTTCGTCGGCGGCCGCATGGCCGCGTGGAACGGCGGGCTGCGCCCCGGCTCGGACCGGCTGTTCGTCGTCGAGGCGGACGAGTACGATCGGTCGTTCCTGACGCTCCGGCCGCGCATCGCGGTGGTGACGGCGGTGGAGGCGGACCACCTGGACGTCTACGGGTCGCTGGAGGCCATCGAGGAAGCGTTCCTCCAGTTCCTCGCCGCGGTGCCCGCGGACGGCTTGATCGCCGCGTGCGTGGACGACGACGGCGCGCGGCGCGTGCTCGGCGCCGTGAGAGGCGCGCGCACGCTCGGCTACGGGTTGAGCCGGGCGGCGGAGCTGCGCGCCACGAACGTGGAGCCACACGGCCGCGGCAGCCGGTTCCGCGTGGAAGAGGGCGGCACGCCGCTCACGGAGCTGACGCTCCGGCTGCCGGGGCTGCACAACGTTCGCAACGCGCTGGGCGCGCTCGCAGCGGCGCGCGCGGCGGGGGCGGCTGTGGAGGCGGCGCAGCGGGCGCTGGCGACGTTCGAGGGCGTGGACCGACGCTTCCAGGAGCTGGGGCAGGCCGGCGGCGTGGTCTTCGTGGACGACTACGCGCACCACCCCACGGAGATCACGGCCACGCTCGCCGCCGCGCGCGCCGCGTACCCGGGTCGGCGGATCGTCGCGGTGTTCCAGCCGCACCTGTACACCCGCACGCGCGACTTCGCCGATGCGTTCGGCCGGGCGCTGGCCGGCGCGGATGTGGCCTGGGTCACGGACATCTATCCGGCCCGGGAAGCGCCGATCCCGGGCGTGACCGGCGAGCTGGTGGCGCGGGCGGTCGAAGCGGCCGGCGGCTCCGAGGTGCATTACCACGCGGACCGGGGTTCGCTGGCCGAAGCGCTGGCCGCGGCGCTCGAACCCGGCGACGTGTGCATCACGCTGGGCGCGGGCAACATCGACGAGACGGGGCGGGAGACGCTCGCGCTCCTGGGCGGATCGGCCGCGGCGGGAGCGAGGGAGCAGCGATGAAACGGTCCGTACTGCGCTGGGTGGCCGTGGCGGCCGTCGCTGCGGGTGTCACCGCGCTGGCTGCGGACCTGCCGCGGCTGTTGCGCCGGGTCGAGTTCTTCCGTGTCCAGCGTGTCGAGGTCGTGGGGACGCGGTACATGGCCCCGCACGACGTGCTCGCGCTGAGCGGGATCACCTCCGCGTCGAACCTGTTCGACGACGCGGACGCGTGGCGCGCGGCGCTCGAGGCCCACCCGCTGGTTGCGGCGGTGCGCGTCGAGCGAGACCTTCCCTCGACCGTTGTGCTGCACGTGACGGAGGCGGAGCCGGTGGCGTTCGTGCGCACGCCGGCGCTGCTGCCGGTGGACGCGTCCGGTCGGGTGTTGCCCATCGACCCGACGGAGCGGAGCCTGGACCTGCCGGTCCTGGCCGCCGCATCGCGCATCGGGGAGGACGGCCGCATCGCGGACCCGGCGGCGCTCGTGCTGCTGGCCACGCTCAACGCGGTGCGCCGTGCGGAGCCGATGCTCGCGGCAGCGGTCTCCGAGGTCGCGCCCGCGGCGGACGGCGCTGTGCGGCTGGTCTTGGGCGAGCCGGCCCACGTGGAGGTCCTGCTGCCGGCGGAGCCGGGCGGTCTGCGGCTGCGACAGCTCGGCCTTGCCATCGCGGACCTCCGGGCGCGCCAGGAGCTCGCCCGTGTGAAGCGGATCGACGCGCGGTTCCACGACCAGGTCGTGGTAACGCTGACAGCGAGGACATCAAGCTGAGATGCCAGGAAAGCTCGTTGCGGGGATCGACATAGGCTCGGCCAAGACCTGCGCCGTGATCGCGGAGGTGGAGGGCGATGCGCGCCGGCCGACGATCAAGGTGCTGGGCGTGGGGCAGGCGCGCACCGGGGGGATGCGGCGCGATGTCGTCACCGACATCGAAGGGACGACGGAGTCCGTACGGCAGGCGATGAAGGAAGCCGAGCTGATCGCCGGCGTCGAGGTCGAGGATGTCTACGTCGGGATCTCCGGCGAGCACATCGATGCGAGCATCTCCACGGGCGTGGTGGCGGTGGGCGGGGGCGAGATCAGCGCGGCGGATGTGCGGCGGGTGCACGAGGTGGCGCGGGCCGTGGTGGTGCCGCCGGACCGCGAGCTGCTGCATGCGCTGACGCAGGAGTACATCGTCGACCACCAGGCTGGGATCCGGGACCCGATCGGCATGGCGGGGACGCGGCTGGAGGCGGAGGTCTACATCATCACCAGCTCCGCGACGGCGGGGCAGAACCTGCGCAAGGCGGTCAGCCGGGCGGGGTACCGCATCGCGGCGCTGGTGCACGAGCCGTTGGCCGCGGCGATGGCCGTGCTGACGGAGGATGAGAAGGAGGTCGGCACGGCGCTGGTGGACCTCGGCGCGGCCAGCACGGAGGTCGCCGTGTTCCGGGACGGGAAGACGCGGCACCTGGCGTCCGTGCCGTGGGGCGGGATCGCGGTGACCAACGACCTGGTCAAAGGTCTGTCCATCCCGTTCGCCGAGGCGGAACGGGCGAAGGAGCAGTACGGGGTGGCGTTCACGCAGCTCGTGGATCCGCGCGAGACGGTGGAGCTGCCTGGCCCCGCCCCCGGCTCGACGCGGCAGGTCGCCCGGGAGCTGATCGCGCACATCATCGAGCAGCGAGTGGACGAGATCCTGGGGCTGGTGGCGCGGGAGATCGAGCAGGCCGGGATCGAGCCCGCGCGGCTCGGCGCCGGGATCGTCCTGACCGGCGGGGGCGCGTCCCTGCCCGGGACGATCGAGGTCGCGCAGCACGTCTTCGGCGCCCCGGCGCGGATCGGCACGCCCGGGGCCGGCATGACGGGGCTGGTCGAAGGCATCAGGAGGCCGCGCTTCGCGACGGCGGCCGGGCTCGTGCTGTTCGCCGCGGCGCAGCAACTGGAGTCGGGCGGCCCGAGCTTCGGCGAAACCGCCGTGGGCCGGCTCGTCGCATGGCTGAAGGAGTTCTTCTGATTCGGATGGTGGAGGGGATTCGGCCGTTCAACCCGGACGGCGCGCGCGCTGCCGCGGCGCCGGACACCCAAAGGAGGGTGAGACCATGATGCTCTTCGAGTTCGACGACAGCGCGGTCCAGAACGCACGGATGAAGGTCGTGGGCGTCGGCGGCGGCGGCGGCAATGCCGTCAATCGCATGATCGACGAGGACCTGAAGGGGGTCGAGTTCATCAGCGTGAACACGGACGCGCAGGCGCTGAAGAACTCGAAGTCGCACCTCAAGATCCAGATCGGCAAGAAGCTCACCCGTGGCCTCGGCGCGGGCGCGCGGCCCGAGATCGGCCGCCAGGCGATCGAGGAGTCGAAGGAGGAGGTCCGGCGCGCCCTCGAGGGGGCCGACCTGGTCTTCATCACCGCCGGCATGGGCGGCGGCACGGGGACCGGCGCGGCGCCGGTGATCGCGGAGATGGCGCGGGAGCTGGGCGCGCTGACGATCGCCATCGTGACGAAGCCGTTCCTCTTCGAGGGGCGGAAGCGGATGCTCCAGGCCGAGCAGGGACTGGCCGAGCTGAAGCGGGCCGCGGACACGATGATCGTCGTCCCGAACGAGCGGCTGCTCTCGGTGGTGGGGAAGGGTACTTCTTTCCGGGATGCGCTAAAAAAGGCAGACGAGGTCCTGCTCCACGCCACGCAGGGGATCAGCGACCTCATCAACGTCACGGGCGAGGTGAACGTCGATTTTGCCGACGTCCGCACGGTGATGGCGAACCGCGGGCCGGCGCTGATGGGCACGGGGTTCGGCCGTGGCGAGAATCGTGCAGTACAGGCCGCCCAGGAGGCCATTTCGAGCCCGCTCCTGGACAACATCTCGATCCACGGTGCCGCGGGCGTCCTGATCAACATCACGGGCGGGCTCGACCTGGCGATCGATGAGGTGACCACCATCGCTTCCATCATCCAGGAGGCGGCCGGGGACGACGCGGAGATCATTTTCGGCGCCGTCCACGACCCGTCCATGGAGGGCGAGGTCCGGGTGACCGTCATCGCGACGGGGTTCGAGCGGGAGGAGGAGACGCCGCCGGCCCCGACCCGGGTGGTCCGCGCCAACTTCGGGAGCCGCACCGTGACCGTGCCGGCCGACCGGATGGCCGCGGGGGCGGAGCCGATCCCGTTCACGCGGCCGGCGTCCCGGCCGGTCAAGCGGCACCATCTCACGGATCTGGACATCCCGACGTTCATCCGCCGCCAGATGGACTGATGGGCTAGGGGAACGCCCGACCAACGGACGAGGGTTTGATGCGGAACCCCAATCGAGTGCTGCTGCTCGTGGGCGCGATCGCGCTCGTGGTGAGCGCGTTCGTCGCCCGGCGGCCGGGCCGGGGGGACGTGGGGCCAGAGAAGGCGCTGGTGCTGGCCGCGCTTTACGCAGCCCCCGTCGAACGCGTGGAGACCCAGGTGCTCCGGCGTGGCGAGACGCTCTCGGACGTGATGGCGCGGGCCGGGGTCGTCGGAGCGGAGTTCCACGAGCTGCTCCTCTCGCTGCGGGAGTACGTGAGCCCGCGGCGCATGACGGAGGGGTCGGAGATCACCATCCGGCGTTGGGCGAAGGACTCGACCCTGCGCGCGGTGGACGTGCGCATGAACGCCGACACCACGGTCCGGCTGATCCGGGGGGATCTGGGCTGGTCGAGCGAGGTGATCGAGACGCCCGTCGTCGTGGACACGCTGTACGTGGATGGGGTGATCGAGGCGGGCAAGACGCTGTTCGAGGCCTTCGTGGACCACGGTGGCCTGGACCTCCCGTACAGGGAGCGGGCGAGCCTCGTCTGGGACCTGGCCAGCGTCTACGAGTTCAAGCTGGACTTCACCCACGACATTCATCCGGGCGACCGCTACCGGGTGGTGTACGAGCGGGAGGCGCGGCCGGACGGCACGGCGCGCCGGCGGCGCATCCTGGCGGCGGAGATCGTGAGCCAGGGGAGGTCGTACCCGGCGATCTACTTCGATCCGGATGGCAAGTCGGGCAACTACTACGACCTGGAGGGCCGGTCGCTCAGGACGGCGTTCAGCCGCTATCCGGTCCAGTACGCCCGGATCACGTCGTCGTTCTCCTGGCGGCGGTACCATCCGATCCTGGGCATTTACCGCGCGCATCTGGGCACCGATTTCGGCGCGCCGGCGGGGACGCCGGTGCGAGCCACGGCGGACGGGACGGTCACGTTCGCGGGCTGGGACGGCGGGTACGGCAACGTCGTCATGATCCGGCATTTCGGCGGCTACAGCACCCGTTACGCCCACCTGAGCCGGTTCGCCCCGGGCATCCGGCGCGGCGCGGCGGTGAAACAGGGGCAGACGATCGGGTACGTGGGCGCGACCGGGCTGGCGACGGGGCCTCACCTGCATTACGAGCTGCGAAAGGACGGCAAGCCGATCGATCCGCGGCTGGCGCGGCTGCCGGGGGCGGTCCAGCTCACGGGCGCCCAGCTCGAGGCGTTCAAGCCGCACGCGGGGGAGCGGCTCGCGTTGCTGGACCGGCTGTCCGGCCGGGGCGCGCAGCTTGCAGCGGCGGACTCGGCCGACGCCGGGGCAGAGGCGGCCGTGGAGAGCGGAGGCGCCGAGATGCCCTGACGGGGCGGATCCCACCGCAGGGAGAGGCGTACTAGACGAAGCCCGCCGGCTGGTGCCCGCGGGCTTTGTTTCACTCCTGGAGCGCACGGGATGGAAGTACTGGGCTGGTCCCTCTACGCTCTGGCTGTGCTGGCCGCGCTGGCCGTCGCGGGATACATCTACCTGGTGCGGGAGACGCCGGGGCGCGGCCGACTGCTTCTCGCCTCCTTGAGGTTCGCCGCCCTCGCCCTCTTGGCCTTGCTGATCTTCGATCCCGAGATCCCCGCCGCCGGGATCGCGGCCGGCGCGGGCCGGACGCGGGTGCTGCTGGACGGGTCGCTGAGCATGCGGCTGCCGGCGGACGCGGCGAGCGGGCCGAGCCGGTGGGAGCGGGCGGTGGCGGAGGCCCGGCGGCTGGCGCCGGGGCGGGACGTGGTGGTCTTCGGCGCCGGGACCCGTGTCCTGAGCGCCGACTCGCTGGCGGCGTTCCAGCCGGATGCGCCGGCGAGCGAGCTGCTGCCGGCGCTCCAGGCGGCGTCGGAGGCCGGGGCGCGGCACGTCGTCATCCTGACCGACGGCGGGCTGGAGGACGCGGCCGAGGTCGTGCGCGCCCTGCCGGAGCTCGGCATGGACGTGGAGGTCCGCAGCGTGGCGGATGCGGCGCCGGCGAACCGCGCGCTGGCCGAGGTCTCGCTGCCCCCCTGGGCGGAGGCGGGCAAGCCGGTCGAGGCGCGGGTCGGCGTGACGTCGCTGGGGCCGGAAGGCGATTCGGTGACGGTGGTCGTCCGCCAGGGTGACCGGGTCCTGGCCCAGACCCGGATCGCGACCGCCGCGCCGGGCCGCGTGGCGGTGGGCACGCTGCGGTTCACGCCGGAGTCGCCGCAAGGCGGCGGTGCGGCCGGCGAGCGCGGCGGTCTCGTGCGCTACGACTTCGAGCTGCAGCCGGGCGACGTCGAGGCCGACGACGACCGGCGCAGCGCCTACGTCTTCGTGAGCGAGCGTCCCGCGGGCGTGGCGCTCGTCTCGTTCCGGCCGGACTGGGAACCCCGGTACCTCCAGCCGGTCCTGGAGCAGGCGCTGGGCGTGCCGGTCCGGGGCTTCGCCTTCGTCGGCGACGGCCGCTACGTGCGGATCGCGGCGGGGCTCGAGGCCGGGCGCCGCGCGGGGGAGGTGGAAGTGCGGCAGGCGGTGGAGCAGGCGGATCTGCTCGTGCTGCACGGCCTGGACGCCACGGCGCCGGCGTGGGCCCGGGAGGCGGCGGGGCGTGCGCGGCGGCTCCTGGTTTTCCCGGGCGACGGCGCGCCGGTCGGCCTGCCGGTCGAGGTCAGCGCACCGGCCCCGGGCGAATGGTACGTTTCCTCCGAGCTCCCGTCCTCGCCCCTTGCCGGGATGCTGGGCACCTTCCGGGCGGAGGAGCTGCCGCCGCTGGTGGGGCTGCGTACCGTGAGCGGGGGCGGGACGTGGACGGCGCTGGTCGCGAGCCGGAGCCGACGGGGGCCGACGTCGCCCGTGATCGTCGCGGGCGAGCGCGCGGGTCGGCGCTGGGCGGTCGCCCTCGCCGACGGCTTCTGGCAGTGGGCGTTCCGCGGCGGCGAGGCGAGGCAGGTCTACCGGCGCTTGTGGGCCGCGCTCGGCGGCTGGCTGGCCCACGAGGAGCGCACCATCGCGGCTGCGGCCGTCCGGCCCGTGGACCGCACGGCGCCGCGCGGCGAGCCGGTGCGCTGGGTCGCTCCCGGCCTTGCGGCGGACTCCGTCGCGTTCCGCATCACGGCGGAGGACGGCACCCTCGCCCTGGATACCGTGGTGCCGATGCTCCGCGGCGACACCGCCGTGACGCCGGCGCTCGCTCCGGGGCACTACGCCTTCGAGGCCCGCGCTTTCTCGGGCGGGCAGGAAGTGGCGGCCGCGACAGGGCCGTTCACCGTCGAATCGTACTCGCCGGAGTTCACGCGCCAGGCGGTGGAGCTGGCGGGGCTCCAGGCGGCGCGGCCGGGCGGAGCGCCCCCCCGCCGACGGGCCGGCGAGCCGCTCCACACCTCGCCGTGGCCGTACCTCGCCCTGGCGATGCTCGTGTGCACGGAGTGGACGCTGCGCCGGCGTTGGGGCCTGCGCTGACGGGAAGAGGGGCGCGTCGAAGCGGACGTTGGGCATAGATGGCGAGACTCTTCAGACGTAGCGGGGAAAAGAAGAGCCTCTGGCAGCGCATAAAGGAGATCGCGTTCACGGATGTGAACGTGCTCATGCGCGGGCTGGATGAGGGCTCTCTCGAGCGATTGGAGGAACTGCTCCTGGCCAGCGACTTCGGGGTGGAGGCGACGCTGCGCCTGGTGGACCACGTCGAAGCGCTGACGCGGCGCGGCGAAGTGAAGACGGAGGGCGAGTTCCAGGAAGCCGTGCGCCGCGAGATCCGCACCATCCTCACCGCGGGGAACGCCGATCCCGCGCTGCGGTTCGCTCCGCCGGGCGAGGTGACGGTCTTCCTGATCGCGGGCGTGAACGGGGCGGGGAAGACGACGACGATCGGAAAGCTCGCCTACCGGCTGAAGCGCCAGGGGCACCGCGTGCTGCTGGCCGCGGCCGACACGTTCCGGGCCGGCGCCATCGACCAGCTCCGGGTCTGGGCCGAGCGCGTGGGCACGGAGTTCGTGGGCGCGCGGCCCGGGGCAGACCCGGCCGCCGTGGCGTTCGATGCGATCGACGCGGCGCGGGCCCGGGGCGCGGACGTGGTCATCATCGACACGGCCGGTCGGCTGCACACCCACAGCGACCTCATGGCCGAGCTTGCCAAGATCGAGCGCGTGGTCGCCCGGAAGCAGCCGGGCGCGCCGCACGAGACGCTGCTCGTCCTGGACGCGACGATCGGGCAGAACGCCATCGCCCAGGCGCGGATGTTCGGCCAGGCGCTGAAGCTGACGGGGCTCGTCCTGGCGAAGCTGGACAGCACCGCCAAGGGCGGGATCGTGGTGGCGCTGAAGCAGGAGTTCGGTCTTCCGGTGAAGCTGGTCGGCGTCGGCGAGGACGTGGAGGACCTCGAGCCGTTCGACGCCGACGTGTTTGCGCGTGAAGTCCTGACCGCGTAGCACTTCGCGGTGCGTATGCCTGCGACGAAGGCCCTCCCGCCGCTCGACGCGCCGGCGCAGTACCTCAAGGGCGTCGGGCCCAAGCGCGCCGAGGCGCTGGCGCGGCTGGGCGTACGCACCGCCCGCGACCTCCTCTACCACGTCCCCCGTCGCTACGAAGACGCCAGCACGGTCACGCCGATCGGGTCGCTGGACGTGGGGATGGACGCCACGATCATCGGCGAGGTCGTCAGCAAGGGCATCATCCCCACCCGCTCCGGCCTGCGGATCTTCCAGGCCGTGCTCCGCGACGAGACGGGCCTGATCGAGTGCTCCTGGCCCGGCCAGCCGTTCCTCGACCGCACGATCCGCAAGGGCGACCTGCTGCTCTGCACCGGCCCCGTGCGGTACTTCCAGCGGCGGCAGATGCAGCCGCGGGAGTACGTGGTGCTGGGCCGCGCCGATGAGGAGGACGGCGCCGCGGGGCGGGTCCTGCCCATCTACCCGGCCACGGAGGGGCTCTCGCAGCGTGTGCTGCGGAGCATCATCGATGCGAACCTGGACCGGCTCCTCGAGTGGGTCGAGGCCGAGGAGCCGTTCGATGCGGCTCGGCTCCGCAAGGCGGGCGTCCCGCCGCTGCGCGAGGCGCTGGAGGCGCTGCACCGGCCAGCCAGCCTCGCGGCGGCCGAGCGCGGGCGCCGCCGCCTGGCCTACGAAGAGATCTTCTTCCTCCAGCTCCTGTACGCGCGCGCCCATTACCGCGAGACGAGGCAACGGCAGGGGATCGCGTTCGAACGCACCAACGAGCTGGTGGGCGCCCTGTATCGCCGGCTCCCGTTCCGGCTCACTGGCGCGCAGACGCGCGCACTCCGCGAGATCTTCGACGACATGACGTCCCCCCGCCGAATGAACCGCCTGCTGCAGGGCGACGTCGGCTCCGGGAAGACCGTCGTTGCGTTGTTCGCGATGCTGCTCGCGGCGGAGAACGGCTACCAGGCCGCGCTCATGGCGCCGACGGAGATCCTGGCCGAGCAGCACGCGCGCACGCTGCGCAACCTGCTCGGCGAGATCCCCGTCCGGCTGGAGCTGCTCACGGGCGGGCTCGGCACGGCGGCGAGGCGCGAGGCGCTCGCCGCCATCGCGTCTGGCGAGGCCGCGCTGGTCGTGGGCACCCACGCACTGATCCAGGACGGCGTCACCTTCGCCCGCCTCGGCCTCGCCATCGTGGACGAGCAGCACCGGTTCGGCGTGAAGCAGCGCATGGCGCTGGCCGCGCTCGGCGAACGGCCGGACGTGCTCGTGATGTCGGCCACGCCCATCCCCCGTTCGCTCGCCCTGGCGCTCTACGGCGATCTGGACCTCACCGTGCTGGACGAACGCCCGCCGGGCCGCAAGCGCGTCCGTACAGCGGTGCGCGGCCCGGCCGCGCGCGACCGTGTCTACGCGTTCATCGCCGAGCAGGTGAGGGCAGGGCGGCAGGCGTACATCGTGTATCCGCTGGTCGAGGAATCCGAGAAGATCGACCTGAGGTCCGCCGCCGAGGAGTACCATCGGCTCGCCAACGAAGTGTTCCCGGAGTTCCGCGTCGGGCTGATCCACGGCCAGTTGCCCGGCGAGGAGAAGGACGCGGTGATGCGCGCGTTCATGGCCCACGAGCTGGACATCCTGGTGGCCACCACGGTCATCGAGGTTGGCATCGATGTCCCGAACGCCACGGTCATGGTGATCGAGCACGCCGAGCGGTTCGGCCTCTCACAGCTCCACCAGCTCCGTGGGCGCGTGGGCCGCGGCGCGGACGAGAGCTATTGCGTGCTGATCGCGAGCGGCGGAGAGGAGGCGTTGGAGCGCCTCCGGATCTTCGAGCGGAGCGACGACGGCTTCGAGATCGCCCGCGCCGACCTCCGGCTCCGGGGCATGGGCGACTTCTTCGGCGCCCGGCAGCACGGGCTGCCCGAGTTCCGCTTTTTCCAGCCCGAACGGGACGAGGACCTGCTCGAGGTGGCCCGCGCGGACGCCCGGGCGCTCATCGCCTCGGACCCGGAGCTGGCGCGGCCGGAGCACGAGCCCCTGCGCGCCGTCCTCACCGCCCGGTACGGCGAACGCGAGCGGCTGTACGGGGTGGGCTAGGGGTTCGTGGCGGGCGGCGCCGCGGGCCGGTCAGCGCCCGACCGGCACGCCGAACCCGAACTCGATGCCGCCGTCCCTGCCGGGCGCGACCCGTAGGGCCCTCGGGTCGTACGGGATGTTGGGCGGCGTCGCGTCGCCCCGCAGGTCGAGGAGGAAGAGGACGACGCTGGCGGCGAGCCCGACCTGGCTGCTGATGAGCGCGAGGCGCGCGCGCTCGTCGTACCTCAGCACCTCCTGGTACAACGCCTCGAGGCGCGGGTCCGCGTAGGCGCCGTCGGGCAGCCGCTCGGCGCAGGCCGCCGGGTTCTCGACGCACGCGCGCTCGAGCTCGGCGTACCGGTCATCCGCCCGCATGTACGCGGCGACGCCGATGCCCGCCACCGCGGCCGTGAGCGCCGCCGTGGTCCACTTGGCGACGCCCAGCGGACGGAGGAACGGGCGGGATGACTGGACCGCCGGAACCGTACGCGGCTCCAGGGTGGCGAAGCGGTCGGGCGCGCGCTGCTGCGCGGCCACGGGCGCCACGGGCGCCAGCGCCGCGGCAGGAACGAACACGAGGAGCAGCAACCGTGCACGCCTCATTCGCCTACCTCAACTTGACGATGGTCCCGCGCAGGAGCGGCACGAAGATCGCGCCGTCCGCCACGGTGACCGGTGCCACGATCGAATCCTCGAAGTCGCGTTCCCACAGGACACGGCCGTCCATGTCGAGCAGGAACAGCTTGCCGTCGAGCCGGCCGACCAGCAGCCGGTCCCGTGTCACGGCAAGGGATGCACGCGCCGCGCCGTCCAGGCTCGCGAGCTTCTCCCCGGCCCGCGCACCCGGCCGAACGCGCCAGAGGTCGGTGTTCCGGTTCAGGACGTAGAGAGCGCCGTCCGGGCCGACCACCGGCGCGGCGAGGATCGGCGCGCCGAACGACGCACGCCACAGCTCCTCGAGTCCGGGGAGCTGGTACGCCGCCACATCGCCGGTCTGGAGCGGGAGGTAGACCGTGTCCTCGACGACCGTCGGTGCGGCCGACACCGTGGCCGGGAGCTTCACCCGCGCCTGGATCCGCCCGCTGCCGCGCTCGATCCGGTACAGGGTGTCCCTCGTCGTGGCGATCAGCAGGCTCTCGCCGTGCGGCACCGGCGTCGTCGCGGGAGCGCCGGGGAGGTCGACACGCCAGCGCTCCTCGCCCCTGTCGGTCCCCAGTGCGAAGACGCGGCCGCGCTCGTTCACGAAATAGACCGCGTCCTCCACGATCAGTCCGGGGAACGGCGCGGGGCCGATCGTTCGGTCCCACGCGGTGCGGCCGCGCTCCAGCCCCAGGGCGTACGCTTTGCCGTCCCGGTGGTCGGTCGCCGCGAAGATGCGCTGGCCGCCGCGGACCACGCCACCCGTCACGGCGCCGGCCAGGCGGCGCCCCCAGTAGCGCTCGCCCGTCTCCGTGTTGAGGGTGACCACCATCCGGTTCGCCGTGCTCGCGATCAACACCGGCCCTTCCACCAGAACGGGCGTGAGGAGGCCCCGGCCCACGTTGGCCCGCCACGCCTCCTCGGGCGCCGCGGGCACGGTCTCGCTCGCGTAGCCCGAGCGCTGCGGGTTGCCCAGCAGCGTCGGCCAGTCTCCGCGGGGGTCGATGGGCGGCGTGGGCCGCAGGGGCGGACCGCACGCCACGACCGCGACCGCCGCAGCCGCGAGCACGGGGAAATTGACACTCCTCCGCGCCTTCTCTAGCTTCCCGCGCTCAACGAACACCCGGCAGCCTCCTGGTTCGGAGCCTGGAAACACCATGGCAGTGATCACGGAAGTCCGGCGACTCGCCGAGCACGTCGGACAGGATGTGACGGTGCGGGGCTGGATCGAGACGACGCGCTCCCACGGTCGCGTCGGCTTCGCCGTGCTCCGCGACGGCAGCGGCATCGTTCAGGCAGTCTTCTCCCAGCGCGAGGTCTCGCCCGAGACCTGGGAGGCCTTCGACACGCTCACGCAGGAGACCAGCGTCCACATCACCGGCGTCGTACGCGCCGAGCCCCGTGCGCCCGGCGGCTACGAGATCGGCGCGAAGGAGCTGGTCATCGTCGGCCGCAGCGAGGACTACCCGATCCAGCCCAAGGAGCACGGCGTCGACTTCCTGCTGGACCACCGCCACCTGTGGCTGCGCTCGAGCCAGCAGCGCGCGATCCTGTGCGTCCGCGCCGAGATCGAACAGGCCATCCACGACTTCTTCTACCAGCGCGGCTTCGTCCGCATCGACACGCCGATCCTGACCGGCGCCATCGGCGAAGCCGCGGGCGAGCTCTTCGAAACCGACTATTTCGGGCAGCGGGCGTTCCTCGCCCAGACCGGCCAGCTCTACGTGGAGGCCGCCGCAGCCGCCTTCGGCAAGGTCTACTGCTTCGGCCCCACGTTCCGGGCGGAAAAGTCCAAGACGCGCCGGCATCTCAACGAGTTCTGGATGGTCGAGCCCGAGGTGGCCTGGTACGACTCCGAGGACAACATGCGCCTCCAGGAGGCGTTCGTCTGCTACCTCGTGGAACGCGCGCTGGAGCGCTGTCGTGACGAGCTGGCCGTGCTGGAGCGGGACACCGCGCCGCTGGAGCGCGTCGTCCCGCCGTTCCCGCGCCTCGACTACAGCCGCGCCGTCGAGATGCTGCGCGAGCTCGGCCACGAGATCGAGTGGGGCCAGGACCTCGGCGCGCCCCACGAGACCGCGCTCGCGGAGGCGTTCGACCGCCCGGTCTTCATCATCAACTACCCGAAGGCCGCCAAGGCCTTCTACATGAAGGAGAACCCCGACGACCCGCGCACCGTCCTCTGTGACGACCTGCTCGCCCCCGAAGGGTACGGCGAGATCATTGGCGGCAGCCAGCGTGAGGACGATTACGACAAGCTGCTCGCCCGCATCCAGGAGGAGGGGCTCCCCGTGGACGCGTACGGCTGGTACCTGGACCTACGCAAGTACGGTTCCTTCCCCCACTCCGGCTTCGGCCTGGGCATCGAGCGCACGGTCGCCTGGATCTGCAACCGTCCGCACATCCGCGAGGCGATCCCGTTCCCGCGTACGCTGAACCGGCTGCACCCCTGAGACGTCACGCCCCCGCCCCCGCCCTGGACCGGGGCGAGGGCGAGGGTCCGCGCATGGGCGAGGAGGACCGCCTCCTCCCACGCCTGCGCCCACGCCCTTGCCCCGGCGGTGCCGGAGCGGTGACCGCGCGGGGGGCGGGCGCTCACTCCGCGGGTTCCGTCGGCGGTGGGCGGCGCTTGACCTCCTCCCAGAGCGCGTCCAGCTCCTCGAGGGACGCGCGGCCGAGGACGGTCCCCCGCTCGCGGGCGAGGCGCTCCAGCGCCTCGAAGCGGGCGGCGAACTTCCGGTTGGCGCGCTGGAGCGCGTTCATGGCGTGGACGCCCGCGAGCCGCGTGAGGTTGACGACGGCGAAGAGGAGATCGCCGAGCTCCTCTTCCAGTGCTGCCGGCTCGGCGCCCTCCAGCGCCTGCCGGACCTCCTCCAGCTCCTCGGCGACCTTCTCGAAGGCGCCCCGGGCGTCGGCCCAGTCGAAGCCCACGGAGCTGACCCGCTCCTGGATGCGGTGGGCGCGGGACAGCGGGTCCAGTCGGGGGGACAGGCCATCGAGCACCGACCGGTCCCCCCGCTCGCGCGCCTTCAGCGCCTCCCAGGGCTCGGCCTTGCCGCCGTAGATGTGAGGGTGCCGACGCCGCATCTTGGCCTCGAGCTGGGAGACGACGGCCTCCGCGTCGAACGCGCCGCGCTCCTCCGCGAGCACGATCTGGAACGCCAGGTTGAGCAGCAGGTCGCCGAGCTCGCCGACCAGCGCGCCGTCGTCTTCGGCGGTGACGGCGTCCGCGACCTCGTGGGCCTCTTCGAGGAGGTACGGGACCAGGGTGAGCGGCGTCTGCGCCGCGTCCCACGGGCAGTGCCGGCGCAGGAACCGGACGAGGTCGAGAGCGCGGTCCAGGCGCGGCGGCGTGGAGCCGGAAAGTGGGGAAAGATTGGCCATTTCGGGTTGCGATCGGATTCGTGGACCGTCTATACTAGACAGTTTGCAGACCATGTCAAACGCGTGGCAGAGCCGGGCATGGGTCGAGGTGGACCTCGACGCCGTGCGGGAGAACTTCCTGACGGTCCGCCGCGCGGTGGGCCCCGGGCCGGGGATCATCGCGATGGTCAAGGCGGACGCTTACGGGGTGGGCGCGGAACGGGTGGTGCGCGCGCTGGAGCCGCTGGGCCCGTGGGGGTACGGCGTCGCGACGGCGGCGGAGGGGGCGGCGTTGCGGCGCGCGGGTGTGCAGCGGCCGATCCTCGTGGTCAGCCCGCTGTCCCGGGAGGCGATGCGGACGGCGGCGGAAGCGGGGCTGATCATCTCCATCTCCAGCCTGGACATGCTGGACGAATGGGCGGCGCTGGCGCGTCGGCGCGGGGAGCCGCTGGAGTTCCATGCCGAGGTGGACACGGGCATGGGGCGAGCCGGGTTCGACTGGCGGGAGGCGGCGGAGTGGGGGGAGGCGCTGCGGAGCCGGTCGGGCGACGTGGTGCGGTGGACGGGCGTTTACACCCACTTCCAGGGCGCGGACGCCGCGGACCGGGCGGCCACCGCGCTGCAGTGGGAACGTTTTTCGGATGCGCTGGTACAGCTTCCGGTCTCGCGTGAGGACCTGATGGTCCACGCCGCCAACAGCGCCGCGGCGCTGCGCTGGCCCGAGTACGCGGCGGATGCGGTCCGGCCGGGGATCTTCCTGTACGGCGGCCACCCGGCGCCCGCCCTGGGGCCGGAGGAGCTGCCCGCGCCGCGGCCGGTCGTGGCGGTGCGGGCGCGGCTCGTGCTGGTGCGGAACGTGCCGCCGGGCAGCACGGTCGGTTACGGCGCCACGCACGTGGCCCGGGGGTGGGAGCGGTGGGGCACGCTGGCGATCGGCTACGGGGACGGGTTGCCTCGCAGTCTCGGCAACCGCGGTTCCGCGCTGGTGCGGGGGCGGCGCGTGGCGATCCTGGGCCGGGTCTCCATGGATATGACCGTGGTGGACCTGACCGCCGTGCCGGAGGCGCAAGTGGGCGACGTCGCCACGCTGATCGGCCGGGACGGTGACGAGGAGATCGCGCTGGACGAGGTGGCCGCCCAGGCGGGGACCATCGGCTACGAGATCCTGACCGGGCTGACCGCGCGGCTGCCGCGCGTGGAAACGACGAATGGCGACTAGCACGACGGACCTCGAGGTGGCGGCGCGGCAGGCGCAGGAGCGGGCCTACGCGCCGTACTCCGGCTTCCGGGTCGGCGCCGCGTTGGAGGCCGAGGACGGCACCGTGTACGCGGGCTGCAACGTCGAGAACAGCTCGTACGGCGTGACGCTGTGCGCGGAACGGGTCGCCCTGGGCACGGCGGTGGCGGCGGGCCGGCGGTCGTTCCGCCGGCTGGTGCTGGTGGCCGATGCACCGGAGCCGGTGGCGCCGTGCGGGGCGTGCCGGCAGGCGCTCGCCGAGTTCGCGCCCGGGCTGGAGATCACGGCGTACGGCGCGAGCGGCGACGAGGCGCGGTGGTCGCTGGCGGAGCTGCTGCCCGAGGCGTTCCGACTCTCGGCCCGCGCGGGGACGTCTGCCGGGCAGGTCGGTGTATGAAGACGGGGCGCGCGGCCGGCTCGGCCGCGTCGGTGCCGGGATCATGGGGGGCCTGGAAGCGTACCACGTGAAGGGCCGGACCGTTCGGCTCGCGTAGGGGGCGGTGTTGCGCGGATTTCGATCGGTACTCGCCTTCGTGCTGGCCGCCGGCATGGTGGCGCTGGCGTGTGCGGACGAGGATCCGACGGGCGTCGGCGGCCCGCTGGTGCCGGGCGGCGCCGTGCGGACGTTCGAGATCGTCCTCGAAGCCGAGGACTTCCTCGTGAGTGACACGGCGTTGGGCGGGTTCGTCACCCAGGGGCAGCTCCTGTACCGGGTGCTGGCCAGCGGGTACGAGGGGATGACCGCCCACGCGGTCGGTCGCTTCGCGCCCGCGCCGGCCTCGGTGACGTATGTGGATGCTTCGGGCGCGACGCGGACCGACACGCTGCCGTCGTACATCGGCGGCCGTGTCGTCCTGCGCCTCGACACGCTGCGCTCGGTGGCGCCGGGCCCGGTCCGGCTGGAGCTCCACCGGGTCGGCGAAGAGTGGGACCCGGCGAGCGCGTCGTGGACGCTTCGGGTGGACAGCGGCGGCGTGCAGCTGCCGTGGGCCCAGCCGGGCGGAACGTCGGCGGCCCTGGTGGACACGGCCACCTGGGATCCCGCCGGGCACGATTCGGTGAGCTTCCGCGTGGATTCGCTCACCGTGGCCCTTTGGTCGGATACGCTCGACGCGACCCGCGGCGCGTTCATCCGGGTGGCGACGCCGGGTGCGCGGCTCCGCTCGCCGTCGCTGATCCTGCGGCTGGATCTCCGGCCCACGGCCACCAACCCGGACACGGTCATCACGACGACGGTCGGCACGCTCGGCGGGACGTTCTTCTTCGACCCGAACCCGCCGCCGGGCTCCATGTTGCGCGTGGGCGGGATGCCGTCCTGGCGCTCGTACTTCCACGTGCAGCGGCTGGACACCCTCGTCGTCCCGTGCCCGGGAGAGCCGCCGGAGAGCGGGTGCGTCGTGCGGCTGAACGAAGCGACGATCAACTACGCGGCGCTGGTGCTGCAGCCGGACAGCACGCCGGGCGGGTTGTTGCCCGACGACTCGCTGCGCATCGAAGCCCGGACGGTGCTGACCGTGCCGGGGGTGCCCCTGGCCCGGTCCCCGCTGGGCAGCCGCGGCTCCGCCTACCTGGCGCCGGCGCTCGCGCCGGAGACCTTCCGGCCCGGCGCCAGCCCGGGCGCCGTCGAGGTCCCCCTGACTGCGTTCGTCGCGACGCTCGCCGCCGGGCGGACCGAGGCGCAGGGCGAGCCGCCCCGGTGGTTCGTACTCTACCCCGTCGTGGAGAGCGGGCTGTTCGGCTTCGGCACGTTCGGCGGGCTCGGCAGCCCTGCGCCGCCGCGGCTGCGTATGATCGTGACCGTCGCCACCGACGCGGAGGTCCGATGATGCGTGCGTTTTCCGCCGCGCTGCTCGCCTTGATCGTACTGCCTGCGGCAGCCGGGGCCCAGTCCCTGTTCTCGACACGCGGCCTGGGCGTTCCCCTCGAGCCGGTGGACGCCCGGGCGCGGGCCCTCGGCGGCATCGGCGTCGGCCTGCTGGGCTGGACCGGCTCGATGGTCAACCCCGCCGAGGCGGCCGGCGTGTACCGGCGGGGCGTGACCGCCGCGATCCAGCCGTCGCGGCGGTCCGTCGAGTTCGAGGGGGAGTCGGATGTGGTGGGCGGGACGCGCTTCCCCGTGATGCGAGCCGTGCTCCCGTTCGGCGAGCGCGTCGGGGTGGCGATCGGCTACGGCGGCTTCCTGGACCAGGCCTGGGCGGTCCGCTCGGAGAGTGTGGTGCCGATCGGCGATAGGGAGATCCGGGCCGTGGACCAGGTGGAGTCCAGTGGCGGCGTGGCGCAGGGGCGGCTGGATGTCGCCTACCTGGTCACGCCGACCCTCGCCGTGGGCATCGGCGCCGGCCTCTACACGGGGCGGCTGGAGCGCGTGGTGAGCCGCTCGTTCCCGGACTCGGTGGTGATCGATGGGTTCCGGACGACGGCGGCCTGGAACTACAGCGGCCCGGCCGTCTCTGCGGGCGCGTGGTGGCAGCCGCTGCCGATCCTGCGGTTGGGCGCCAGCGTCACCTGGGCCGGCGAACTCCGCGCCGAGCCGGAAGAGGGCACGACCCAGGAGGTCCGGGTGGACCTGCCGCTCCAGGTCGCTGCCGGCGCCAGCGGCCAGCTCGCTCCCGGGCTGCTGGCCGTCGCCGGCGCACGGTGGGCCGGCTGGAGCTCCGTCGCGGACGGGTTCGGCGATCCCGACGTCGCGGCGGACACGTGGGAAGTGGGCGGCGGCCTCGAGTGGCGGGGCGCCCGGGCCCTCGGCCGGCCGTTCCCGCTGCGGCTGGGCGCCCGCTATGCCAAGCTGCCGTTCCGCGTCCAGGGGGCGACGCCCTCGGAGTGGGCGCTGGCCCTCGGCTTGGGTTCGGTGCTGGCGCGTGACGACCTCGGCCCGCGCGCCGTCGTCGACGCCGCCATCGAACGCGGCCGCCGTGGCGACGCCGCCGCCACCGGCCTGACCGAGAGCTTCTGGCGGTTGACGCTCTCCATGGCGCTGTTCGGCCAATGAGCCGACGCGCCCAGCCGGCCTGTTCTGCCATGGACCTGCCCCGGACGATGGCGCACCGTTCAGGACACCGGCGTCGAGCCTACGTCGAGACGTACGGCTGCCAGATGAATCTGGCCGACGCCGAGCTCATGCAGGGCATCCTGGCCGCCCAGGGCTTCGAGCTCGCCGAGCGCCCGGAGGACGCCGATGTCATCCTCGTCAACACCTGTGCGGTGCGTGAGCACGCCGAGCAGCGGGTGCTCGGTCGGGTCGGCCAGCTCAACCGGCTGAAGAAGCAGCGGCCGGACCTGGTCATCGGGGTCACGGGGTGTATGGCCCAGCGCATGGGCGAGACGCTTCTCGCCCGCGCACCCTACGTGGAGCTGGTGATGGGGCCCGACGGCTACCGGCGGCTGCCGGAAGCGCTCCGGGCGATTCGGCCGGACTGGCTGGACTCCTCTGCCGCCGCCCCCGCGCCGAGACCGACCACGAGTCAGCCGTCGTCGCCGGAGCCGCGGCCCGGCCGCCGACGGGAGCTCCCGGTGCTGGGCGTGATCACGACGGGCGCGCTACGGGACGCCGGGCCCGGTGAGAACGGCCGGGGCGGCGCGACGCCGCGGGTCGCCGTCCTGGGCTTCGAGCCCCACGAGAACTACGAGGGGCTCGAGGTGCGGCGCAACTCGCGGGTCACGGCGTGGGTGCCGATCCAGCGCGGGTGCGACTACCGGTGTACGTACTGCATCGTGCCCTACACCCGTGGCCCCGAAAAGAACCGCGACCCGGAACGCATCCTCGAGGAAGTGAGGGCGATCGCCGAGCAGGGGATCCCCGAGGTCGTGCTGCTGGGCCAGACGGTCAACTCCTACGAGTATGGGGAGTGGGACTTCCCGCGGCTGCTGCGCGCGGTGGCGCGCGTGGACGGGATCCGGCGGGTCCGCTTCACCTCCCCGCACCCGAACGACGTCACGGAGCGGCTGGTGGAGGTCATGGCGGAGGAGCCGACGGTGTGCCGTCACCTCCACCTGCCGGTCCAGGCCGGGCACGACCGGACGCTCAAGCGGATGCTGCGGCGCTACACGGTGGCCTCGTACCTGGAGAAGGTGCGGATGGTGCGGGAGGCGATGCCGGACATCGCGCTCTCGACCGACATCATCGTGGCGTTCCCGGGTGAGACGGAGGAGGAGTTCGAGGCCACGCTGGACCTGGTGCGCGCGGTGCGGTACGACGACGCGTTCATGTACCGCTTCTCGCCGCGGGACGGGACGCCGGCCACGCGACTCCCGCCCGAGCAGTTTGTCCCGGACGATGTCGCCCAGGCACGCCTGGAGAAGCTCATCGCGGTGCAGCGGGAGATCCAGGCGGAGATCAACCGGGGTGAAGTGGGCCGGGAGGTGGAGGTGCTGGTGGAGAAGGAGGCCCGCAGCCCCGGGGACGTGCTGGGCCGGACCGAGTCCAACAAGGTGGTGGCGTTCCCGGGCGGGCCGGAGCTCGTGGGGCAGTTCGTGCGGGTCCGGCTCACGGGCACGACCGGCGCCACGTTCACCGGCGTGCCGGTGGGAGCCGGAGCGGGAGCGGGCCGGGTGGCATGAGCCGGCTGCCGCAGCGTCTGGCGGCGGTGCTGATCCTCACGGCGGTCGCAGGGTTCGCTTACTCCAACGCCGCCGAGCGGGTCACGTTGCGGCTGGGGCTGCTGGTGATCAAAGGGGTTCCGCTCGCGCTGGTGATCACGGGCGCCGCGGTCCTCGGGATGTTGGCGGTGCTCGTGGCCGGCGGCCGACCGGGGCTGCGTGTCCGGCGGTCGTTGGGCGACCGGCTGGCCCGGGAGCCGTAGCCGGGGCGTGGCCGGATCCCGGTCGGCCCGCCCGGACCGGGTGTCTCGTCCGCTGCGTTCCGTTTGTCGTCTCCCGTTCTTCGTTTCCCGACCCATCCCTTCCTGACCCTCACCGGCGACAGAAACTCTGCCGGCCCGTCCGGCCGACGCGGGAGCGCGGAGGCGAGCCGTGAGCCGGCCGCTCCCGCCCCTGGCCTGGGCCGCCCTGACGCTCCTGGCCGCGGTCGCGCTCGGGCTGCGGCTGCACGGGGCGGGGGCGAGGCTGGGGGTGGCGCTGGCGGTCGGGCTTGCCGTCTTGGCGCTATCGCGCGGATCACGAGGGCGGCCGGGCGCCACCTTCGCCGCGCTGGCCGCGGCGGGCTACGCCCTCGGCGCCGCAGGCGGCCAGGCTGCTCGGACCGACTGCCGGGCGCTCCTTCCCGATGGCGCCCGGGTCGTGGTGCGGGGCGCGTTCGAGGCCCGCCCCGCGCCGGGCGCGGCGGCGCCGTTCCGCATCGAGGCGATCCGACCGGTCGCCGGCCCCGACCTCCCCGGCGACGCGGGCGAGGGCGCTCCAGCAGCGCCGTCGCCCGCGGCGGAGAGGCCGGGATCCGCCGCTGGCTGGCGCGACTGCACGGGCACGGTCCGGGCCCGCCCGTCGGACCGGAAGAATGCGTCGCCGCCGGAGGCGGGGCGGCGGGTCCTGGGGCGGGGGCGGTGGTGGGCCTACCCGCCAGAAAGCAACTGGCCCCGCCCGCCGGAGTTCGCCGGCACCCTCTTCCTCGAAGAGCTCACGAACGCCGCTCCCGGTGGAGCGCCGCGGCCCGATGTCCTGCTCCGCTTGCGGGACGGCGCGCAGGCGCGGCTGCGACGGCTGCTGCCCGAGCGTGCCGCCCTGGCCGAGGCGCTGATCCTGGCGCAGACCGGTGGGCTGGACCCGGAGGTGAGGCGGCGGTTCGCGCTCTCCGGGCTGAGCCACTTGCTGTCCATCTCCGGCCAGCATGTGGGCCTCATCGCGGGTACGCTGCTCCTGCTCTTCCGGCTGGCCCGCCTCGCGCCGCGGGCGGCCGATGGCGCCGCTGCGGCCGCGGTCACCGCCTACGTGCTGTTCCTCGGCGCGCCCCACGCGGCCGCCCGGGCCGCGCTGCTCCTCCTCCTCGCCCTCGCCGGCCGGCTCCTCCAGCGCCCGGCCGATCCCTACGCGCTGCTGGCCTTCGCGGCGCTCCCGCTCCTGGTCCAGGACCCGATGGCCGCCCTGGACCCCGGCTTCCAGCTCTCGTTCGCGGGCGTCGCGGGGTTGATCGCGCTGCGCCGGCGTCTGCTCGAGCCGCTGCGCCCGAAGCTGGGCCGCTGGCTTGCCGACTCGATCGCCACGAGTCTGGCCGCGACGCTCGCCACCGCGCCGATCGCGGCGCTGCACTTCGGCACCGTTGCACCGGTGGGTATCGCGGCGAACCTGCTCGCGATCCCCCTGGTCGCCGCGGCGGTGCCGGCCACGGCCCTCGCCCTGGGGGTCAGCACGGTTTCCTGGCCGGTCGGCCAGTTCCTGGCCGGGGCGGCGGACCCGCTCCTGGCGGCGCTGGACGCGGTCGCGCGCGCAGCGGCCGCGGTCCCCGGCGGCCATGCCTATGTTCCCGCGGACCAGGTCGGGGCCTGGGTGCTCGCGACCGTCGCAGCGGCGGGCGTCGCCGGCTGGCTGGCCCGGTCAGCAGCAGATGGCGCCCGGATCCGCCACGGCGTGCGGCAGACGGTGGCTGCGGGCGTGGCGCTCGCGCTCCTTCTGGTGTGGCCCGTGGTCGCGAGCCGCGCGGGCGGCGGGGCGCTCGAGATCCACGTCATCGACGTGGGGCAGGGCGACGCCTTCGCGATCCGCACGCCGGACCGACGGTGGATCCTGGTGGACGCCGGCCCCCGGACGGACCGCTACGACGCCGGCCGCGCCCGCGTCATCCCCTACCTCTTGCGGCGCGGCGTTCGCCGCGTGGACGCGCTGATCCTGACGCACCCGGATGCCGACCACATCGGCGGCGCGGCCGCCGTGCTGGACGCGTTCGACGTCTGCCTCGTCGTGGACCCGGGGCGCGCGGCGGGCAAACCGCTCTACGTCGAGCTGCTCACGGAAGCGGCCGCGGGAGGCGTGCAGTGGCGCGCAGCACGATCGGGCCGCGAGCTGCGCGCGGGCGACGTCGTCATCCACTTCCTCTACCCCGACGGCCCGAGCGATTCGCTTGACGCTCCCGCGAACGCGAACGATCTTAGCGCCGTCTTCCGGCTGACGTACGGCGGCTTCGCGGCGCTGTTCATGGGCGATGCCCCGGCGGCGGTCGAGGACCTCCTCGTACGCAGACACGGCGACGCACTGCGCGCGCAGGTGCTCAAGGTCGGGCACCACGGGAGCCAGACCTCGACCTCCGATTCGTTCCTCGCCGCCGTAGACCCGGAGGTGGCGCTCGTCTCGGTCGGCCGACGCAACCGCTACGGGCACCCGGCGCCGGCCGTGATCCGGCGGCTCGAGCGGCACGGCGTTCGCATCCTGCGCACCGACCTGAACGGGCACATCGCGCTCCGGGTGCAGCCGGACCGCCGCATCGAGGTGGAGACCACGCGATGATCGACTGGCTGCTCCGGGCGCTGGTCCGCGAGCGGGTGGACACCGAGGACCCGCTGCCGCCGGGCGTCTCGTTGCGCTGGGCTCGCTGGCTCCCCGCATTGGGCGGTCGCCTCGCCGGCATGGGCCGGCCCGCCGCCGCGGTGACGCTCGGCCGGACGATCGTCGTCCACCCGGACGCGCGCATCACCCGTCGGCTCATCCAGCACGAACTCGCCCACGTGCGCCAGTGGCAGCGGCGCCCGCTGGTGTTTCCGCTTCTCTATGTCCTGAGTCACCTGCGCCACGGGTACGAGGCGAACCCGTACGAGGTGGAAGCACGCAACGCCGAACGGGAAGAGCCGACCGACGATGCGACTCCCGGCGCCCGCGACGCCTGACCGGAGGCAGACATGAGCTCTGTCGTCACCATCGACCGCCACATCATCGAGCAGGAGCGCAAGTATCCCGAGGCGACCGGCGCGTTCAGCAATGTGTTGTACGACATCGCGCTGGCCGCGAAGCTGATCGCGAGGGAGGTGAACAAGGCCGGCCTGGTGGACATCCTCGGCGCGACCGGTCGGACCAACGTACACGGCGAGACGGTGAAGAAGCTCGACGAGTTCGCGCACGAGGTCATGTTCAAGGCGTTGGACCACGGCGGGTATCTCTGCTGTATGGCGTCCGAGGAAGCGGAAGAGATGCTCGAGATCCCGCCACAGTTCCCCACCGGCAAGTACGCGCTCCTCTACGATCCCTTGGACGGTTCCTCCAACATCGAAGCCAACGTCTCGATCGGCACCATCTTCTCACTGCACCGCAAGATCTCGAACGCGGAGCGCGGCTCGCTGGAGGACCTGCTCCAGCCCGGCCACCGGCAGGTCGCAGCGGGCTACGTGGTCTACGGGTCGTCCACGATGCTCGTCTACACGACGGGCAACGGCGTGCACGGCTTCACCCTCGATCCGTCCATCGGCGAGTTCCTGCTGAGCCACCCGGACATCAAGATCCCCACGCCGCCGCAGCGGATCTACAGCGTCAACGAAGGGAACTACAGACTCTGGTCGGAGGGACAGCGCCGGCTGGTGGACCACCTGAAGGGGCTGGACGGCCAGCTCGACAAACCGTTCTCCGCGAGGTACATCGGCTCGCTCGTCGCCGACTTCCACCGCACGCTCCTGTACGGCGGGCTGTTCATGTACCCGGCGGACAGGAAGAACCCGCGCGGCAAGCTGCGGCTGCTCTACGAGGCCGCGCCGCTGGCGTTCATCTGCGAGCAGGCCGGCGGGCGGGCATCGGATGGCGAGCGCGACATCTTGGGCATTCAGCCCGAGGAGCTCCACCAGCGCACACCGCTCTACATCGGCTCCAGAGAATTCGTCGACCTAGCGGAGTCCTTCCTCGCCGCCGACCGCGAGCCGGCCAACGCGGGCGCGGTGTGAGCGTCCGGGCCGCGGCGCGCTGCCCCGGCGCGCGGCCGGTCGCCGTCGGCGCGCGCGCCGCCCCTGGCCGCCGGAAGACCGCCCCGCGATGAGCGGCGCCGGCGCCCCTGCCGCGCCGTCAGGGCTCGTTCGGCCCGAAGAACGCCCGGTCGAGGTAGCGGCCGATCACGAGGCCGGACAGGTCGTACGCCAGACGCGGCTCCATCCCGAGCTCCTTGCGGATCACGTTCTCGCGGCGGATCGCGCACGAGCTCAGCGCCGGCGCCCCCGGCTTGGGGTCCGGGCACCCGCCCTCGATGCTCCGGCTCGCCGCCAGCGGCACGACGTGGCCGTAGATCTCGTGGATGAGGATCCGGTCCACGTCGGCCTCGAAAACGCTGCGCGGCAGGCCGGTCCGCCGCCACAGGCGCTCGAGCCGCGGGAGGTCGATCGTGACGACGGCGCCGGCGATCGCCCCGGTCGGGTCCCGCAGCGGCACCACCTCGCCCAGGTGCTCGGGCGCGTAGTTCTCCAGCCCCCGGACCATCCGGCGCACCGCCGCCGGCCCCGCCACCACCATGTGGAAGCCGGCCGCCTGGATCGAATCCATCCCGGCCCGCCACGTGGCCGACCGGGCGGCGAGCGCGTCCATCCGGCGAGCGAGCAGATCGTCTGCGATCGTCACCGTCCCGATGATCCGGACCGACGTGGGCGGCGGCGCCGGCGCGCCCATGTCCGGCCTTGGCCGGGCCGTGGACGTGCAGCCGAACGCCGAGGCGAGCACGATCAGCACCGCCGCGCGGCCGCATGCGCGGCCCGCGGGCCTTCCCCTCCACCTCTCCATGGCCCCACCCTCGAAAACAGGAGGGACGGCCCTGGCGGACCGTCCCGTGCGTTCCGTCCCGACGGACCGCCACCGTGCGGCCGCCGGCACGGCGAGAAGGGTGCAAACGTCATGCCCCGGCCGCACCTGTCCCAGGCGCCCGGCCCGCCCCGCCGGGTGGGCCGTCCGCCACGAGACCGTGACGACCCGGTGACCGGGCCGGCGATCAACTGTCTTGACACCTCTCACCGGCTGCCGGTAACTTCGCCGCGCCAACTCGGACGAGACGACACTCCCGCTTCGGTCGGTCGGCCGGCGCCGTCATCGGCGTATGGCCGCGCCATACCCGGAGGGTGAGCGGTTACCCCCAACCAAAGATCGTCGGAGGCTATCTCCTATGCGGATCCGCAACAGGGCTGCTCTGGCGGCGCTGCTCGGCTGTATGCTGCTCGGCGCGGGCGCGTCGGGAGTCAGCGCGCAGGGCGTTACCACCGGCGCGATCGCCGGAACGGTAACGGACCCGCAGGGCCAGCCGGTAGCAGGCGCGGAGGTCAGAGTGGTGAACCGCGCGACCGGCTACACCACCTCGACCGTCACACGCAGCAACGGTTTCTACCTCGTCCAGGGACTCGAGGTCGGCGGCCCGTACACGGTCACCATCTCGAGTCTCGGTTTTCAGGAGTTCCGTAGGGACGACATCTACGTTCGCCTCTCGGCCACCACGCGGGTCGACGCGCAGCTCTCGGTCCAGGCGGTCGAGCTCGAGGCGCTGGCGGTCAGCGTCGCGCGCTCCGGGGACTTCAGCCCCTCGCGCCAGGGCGTGAGCAGCGTCGTGTCTGATACGCTGCTGCGCCGCATGCCGACGCTCAGCCGTGACTTCGTGGACCTCGTGAAGCTCACACCGCAGGTGGTCTACCCGGCGAGCGGCGCGGCCAGCGCGGCCGGCGCGTACAACCGCTACAACACCTTCACCATCGACGGCGCAAACCAGAGCGAGCGCTTCAACCTCGGCAGCTCGGGCGGCATTCCGGGCGGCGGGTCCGGCGGCAAGATCATCCCCGCAGACGCGGTCAAGGAGTTCCGCGTCATGATGACGCCGACGGACGTGCGGCAGGGCAACTTCGCCGGCATGCTCGTCAACGCCGTGACCAAGAGCGGCACCAACGAGTTCCACGGCGGCGCGGTCTTCAGCT
>QGVH01000016.1 GCA_003242735.1 bacterium
TTTCCTTATTGCGGCGGGGGGTTAGGTGGTGAAAAGGAGCCACGACCGCCGCCCCCCCCGCCTGTTCGGCCTGGCTGGCGGGCGGGGGGAGTGGCCCGGCGCCGCTCGACGGCGCCTTCGCCGAGCTCGAGCGGCGGCTGGCGCACCCCCGACCGCCGGCCCAGCCGACCCCATCTGACCCCCGGCGCCCGGCGCCGCCGCCAGCACCTCGCGCGCCGCCTCGACGCTCACGGGCCGCTCGAACGAGGCGTGGACCGCCTCGCTGTGGGCGCGGTACACGGGGACGCGCACGCACGTGGCCGACACGGCCAGGTCGGGGAGGCCGAGGATCTTGCGCGACTCGAGGAGCAGCTTGCGCTCCTCGGAGTTGTAGCCGTCTTCGCCCACGGCGCTGTCGTGGCTGAAGACGTTGAACGCGTACGGATGCGGCAGCACCTTCGGCTCGTACGGCTGGCCCGCGAGATAGGCGCGCGTGCTCTCGCGCAGCTCCTCCATCGCCGCCGCGCCCGCGCCCGACGCGGACTGGTACGTCGACAGGATCAGCCTGCGGACCGGGTTCTCGCGATGGATCGGCCACAGCGGCGTGATCGAGATGATCGCCGCGCAGTTCGGGTTCGCGATGATCCCCCGATGCGAGCGGATCGCGTCCGCGTTGATCTCGGGCACGACGAGCGGCACCGTGGGGTCCATGCGAAACGCGGACGAGTTGTCGACGACGACCGCGCCGCGCTCGACGGCGATGGGCGCGAACTTGCGCGACGTGGAACCGCCCGCGGAGAACAGCGCGAGGTTCACGTCGTCGAAGCTTCGCTCCGTCAGCTCCTCGACGGTCAACGTCTCGCCGCGGAACGTCATCGTCTTGCCGGCCGAGCGCGCCGACGCGAACAGCCTGAGCTTCGACAGCGGGAACTTGCGTTGCTCGAGACAATGGACGATCTCGACGCCGACGGCGCCGGTCGCGCCGACGACCGCGACGACGGGTTCACGGGCATTCATCGGTCATTCACTCCACTCGATGCCTAGCGGAAGAGCGCAGGCGCCAAAACGAAAAAGGCCCCGCCGGATACCGACGGGGCCTTGGAATCTCGCATGCTGCTGCCGTTCAGCGCGCACGCGCCTCCGCCGCCCCGAGGTGTTCCCCCTTCACGGCCCCCCCGCCGTGCTCGGCGCGCTCCGCGCCGCGTGTGGCGAGATCTCCATCGCCGACGACCGCTTCGACCTGAAGCGCATCCTGCGGCGCATCTCGGACTGGAAGAACCGCCGCATCTCGCCGGAACAGGCCATGCGCGAAGTGGCCTCGGCCCCGACCCGCGGCAACCGCGCCGACGACTACGCCATCCTCGCCGCGCAGGCCTACGGCCGCTACGAGGAGACACTGCGCGCCGCCGGCGCCGTGGACTTCGACGACCTGCTCCTCCTTCCCGTGCGGCTGCTGGAGGAGGACGAAGAGGTCCGCCACGACCTCTGGCGCCGCTGGCATTACCTCATGATCGACGAGTACCAGGACACCAACCCCGTCCAGCTCGACCTCGCACGGCTCCTCGCCGGCCCGAGACGCAACCTCTGCGTCGTGGGCGACGACGACCAGGCCATCTACGCGTTCCGCGGCGCAGATGTGAACAACATCCTCGAGTTCGAACGACACTTCCCCGGCGCGCGGGTCATCAAACTCGAGCAGAACTACCGCTCCACGCGCCGCATCCTCGCCGCGGCCAACGCCGTCATCGCGGGCAACGCACGCCGCCACGCGAAGCAGCTCCACACGGAGAACCCCATCGGCGCGCCGATCGACCTGTGGGAGCACGAGGACGAGGAAGCGGAGGCCGAGGCGATCGCCAACGAGATCGCCACGCGACGCCTCACCCAGAAGCGGAAGTGGGGCGACTTCGCGATCCTCTACCGCACCAACACGCAGTCGCGGCCGCTGGAGGAAGCGCTACGGGCCAGGAACATGCCCTACCGCGTCGTCGGTGGCACCGCGTTCTTCGATCGGAAGGAAGTGGCCGACGCTCTCGCGTACCTGCGCGCCGTCGCCTTCCCCAAGGACGAGATCGCGATCCGCCGCATCATCAACTATCCGCCGCGAGGGATCGGGCGCGCCACGGTCCTGAAGATCGCCGAACTCGCGCAGGCGAAAGGCATCGGCTTCGCAGATGCACTACTCGCCGTGGGCCCCGAGGACGTCGGCGCCGCGGCCCACCGGGCGATCGTCGGGTTCCTCGAGATGCTCGAAGACGAACGACAGAAACTGAGCGACGCCGAAGCGGAAGCCGCGGCCGGCCCGCCGGGCATCGGGCTCCCGCCCATCGCGCGCTGGGCCGAAGCGTTCCTCCGCCGCACCGGCATCGAGGAGGAGATCCGCTCCGACCGCAGGAACCAGCGCAGCGCCGACTTCCGCGTGGACAACATCCGCGACGTCGTCGGCTCCATCGCCCGTTACGAGCGCCGCGTCTGGGGCCAGCTCGGGCGCGTGGACGGTGCGAGCAACGGTGGAGGCGACGTCGTCGCCGCCTCATCCAACGGGCGCCGCTCGCTCCGCGAGGCCTTGATGACGCGCGGCGACGGCGAGTTCGCAACGATCGCCCTCGGGCGCGGCGAGACGCACACGGTGCCCGATGCAACCGCGCTGAGTTCCGACGGCACCGGGGTCACGCCCGCAGCGATCGCTCCGGGCTCGCTCGACGAGGGCTGGACGCCGCCGCGCCTCGTGGACGCCCTCGCACGCCTCGCCCTCAGCGACCTCGAGGATCGCGCCGACGACGGCCGTGAGGACGACGCATGCATCGCCCTCATGACCCTGCACTCCGCCAAGGGGCTGGAGTTCGAGGACGTCTTCATCGTCGGGCTCGAGGAGGAGATCCTCCCGCACGCCCGCTCCATCGAGGCCGCCGGCGACCCCGAGAACCCCGGCCACGGTGATCCGCTCGCGGAGGAGCGGCGGCTCTTCTACGTCGGCATCACGCGCGCCCGCAGCCGGCTCACCCTCTCGTACTGCCGTGCGCGTCGCAAGCACGGCGGACTCGTGCCGCGCCTCCCCTCGCGCTACCTGCAGGACATCCCGGCGGACCTCCTCAACGTCAGGTCACCAGGGACGCGTCTCAGCCCGGAGGAATCCGCGGAGCTGCGGAAGAACTTCTTCGCGCAGATGAAGGCGATGCTCGCTGGCGACGAACAGGACGCGGGCGCGCAGGCTCGCTCCGGGTAAGCGGCACGCCGCCGGGCGAGGCGCGCGCCGGCGCACGCCGCCTCGCCCTCGGGCTGTGCCCACGCCACCGCCGCGCCGCCTCGATGATCCACGCGCCTGCCCGCCGGGGCTCGCGCCCGCCACCGAAAACGTGCGATACGGGCTGCCTGCCATCCTCGGCCCGCCGTGCCCGCAGCACGGCACGGTCCCCGGACGCCCCGGCGCCACATGAGCCCCGAGCCGTCAGCCGTGCGTTTGCGTCAGGTCGTGAGCAACTTGCTGTCGAACGCGATCGAGTACACCGAGCGCGGCGCGGTGGGCAGTCGTGCGCTCCATGGCGAGCGCCAGGATGGCCCGGCGCCAGGGGAACGGGTGGTGGTGGAGGTCTGGGACACCGGCCCGGGTATCCCCGAAGAGGCGCGCGAACGGATCTTCGATGAGTTCGTGCGCCTGGACTCCAGAACCGCGGGGTTCGGCCTGGGCCTCACGATGAGCCGCATGCTCGCCCGCGCGCTTGGGGGCGAGATCACGGTGCGGAGCACGGTGGGCGCGGGGGCGACGTTCACGCTGTGGCTGCCGGCCGGACGAAGGCGAGGCGAAGCGGATGGTGAGTCGGCCAGCGTCCTGCGTCTCATGCCGGCCGCCGATTGAGCCCGTTCCTCCCCCGACGCGGTTGCCCCCGCCGCACGATCAAACCGACTCCTCAGCGACGACGGCGGCGGGCGCCGGCGCCGGCTCGGGCGCGCCGTTCTCCGGCGTCAGCTCCCCGCCCTTGCTCAGCGCACGGCGGAAGAGGATCGGGCCGGCGGTCTCGTTCACCGCGATCAGCGCGAGCAGCAGGCCCTGCAGGTATGCACCGCGCTCGGGGTACGCCTCGGCGAGAATGGCCGAGAGCCCGATCGCCACGCCGGCCTGCGAGACCAACCCCATCCACGCGTACTTCCGCTCCGGCCCCGTCGCTCCGGCCCACGCGGCGCCGATCCGCGTGCCCATCCAGATGGCGCTGCCGCGGACCAGCGCGATCGGCAGGACGAGCGGCAGCAGCGGCGCAACGCCTGCAATGTCGATCTTGGCGCCGGAGAGCGCGAAGAACACCACGAAGATCGGCGCGGCCGAGCGCTCCATCGCGTGCCGCAGCTCCTCTCCCCGCGAGGACGTGCTCTCCGCGACGAAACCGGCGGTGAGCAGCGTGAGGAGCACCTCGACCTGCGCGAGCCGCGCGATCTCCAGCCCGAAGAACGCGAGCAGCACCGCGAACAGCATCAGCTCGCGGCCGACGTAGCGCAGGTACAGCGCGACGGCTCCGCCGAGCAGCGCACCCACGATCAGCGCGCCGCCGATCTCCCACACCACCATGCCCACGCTGACGGCCGCGCTCGCGCCCTCCGGCGGCGCGAAGCTCCGGACGATGGCGAGCGTGCCGCTGAAGAGCAGGACCACGGCGACATCGGCGAGCAGCACCACGCCGAGCGTGGTCCGTGCGACGGGCCCGCGCGCGCGGGTCTCCGTGAGCAGCGCCATGGTGACCGCGGGCGAGTGCACCACGGCGATGGACGCGAACAGCAGCGCGAACGCCAGCGCCTCGGCCGGCCGCGCGCCCGCCAGCGGCGGGATGAATCCGCGGAGCCCGTAGATGAGGCCGACGAGGGCGAGGAACGTGACGGCGAGCTCCGTGCTCATGATCTTGAGCAGGGTCACGCCCCGGTCCCGGACCTCACGCCACCGCAGCTCCGCGCCGGCGAGGAACGCGATCAGCGCGACGGCGAGCTGGCTGACCGGCGTGAGCCGCTCGGTCCCGTTGGCGCTGATCGCGCCGAGCACGTGCGGCCCGAACAGCAACCCGCCGACCAGGTAGCCGACGATCTTCGGCAGCCGCACCGCCGCCACTACCTCGCCCACCGTGTAGGCGGCGAGGATGAGGAAGCCGAACGAGAGCAGCGCCTCCGCACCCTGCCCCTCGGCGCCGAGAGGCAGGATCAGCCGCATCGCGGCGAGCAGCAGCAGGAGGATGACCAGCCGTCTCACGCGGCCCCCTGTCCGTTCCTCTGCTGCGCGTGCCGTCGCGCAGCACCGGCGACGCGGCCGCCGTACGCGCTCACCAGCGAGCGCACGACCCTGGCGGAGAAGACGTCGCTCAGGAACACGGAGACGATCGCCGCCGTGAACACCACGTTGCTGAGGGCGGAGCCCTCGTGCAGATGGTAGTTCAGCGCGATCGCGATGGCGAGGCCGCCGTGGCCGAGCAGCCCCATGCCCCAGCTCGAGCCCAAGACCGGCAGCACGCCGGTCCAGCGAGCGGCGAACCTCGCCGCGCCCAGCTTCGCCACCGTCCGCGCCAGCAACAGCACCGCCACCGGCACCAACCAGCCGCGGCTGCTGGGCTGCCATGCAGCGCCCGCGAAGATCAGCAGCACGAAGTACAGCGGCCGCTCCACCTTCGCCAGCACCTGGCGGATCTCGACGTTGCTGTGGGACGTGTTCACCAGGACCGCGCCCACCAGCATCGCCGGCAACAGCGGCGAGAGTCGCATGTACGCCGCTGCGCCGCTCGTCAGGATCAGCGCGCCCGCCAGGGCGATGAACAGGCGGTCAACCTTCCGCTCCGGGCCGAGGAAGAGGTGGAACAGGATCCCGCCCAGGAGCCCGACCGCAATGGAGACCACGACCCACTCGGTCGCCGTCAGCGGACGGACGGTGGATGGCGTGCCGGGGTGCGTGACTGCGAGCAGCACGCCGAACGTCGTGATCGCGACCACCGCGTCGATCGCCGTCGCCACGGAGAGCTGGCGGATCATCGGCCCCGACTGCCCCATGCTACGCGACGTGAGCGCGATGCCCGCCGGCGCGGACGCCACCGCGATGGCGCCCAGCACGATCGCAGGCCGGACCACCTCCCCGCGCGCGAGGCCGAACCACCACATCAGCGTCGCCGCCATGATGCCGGCCACCGTGGCGAACGAGAACAGCGCCTCGAGCCACGCGACCCGGTACATCACGCGCGGGATCCGCATCAGCTCCGGCAGCCGGAACTGGGCGCCGACCAGCGCGCCGATCCAACCGAACGCGAGGGTCATGAACGGCGCGAAGTCGCCGACCGTCGTGGGCCTGATCATGCCCGACACCTGAGGGCCGAGCAGGACGCCCAGCAGCAGGTACTCGGCGCCCGAGACGATCAGGTACCGCCGCGCCAGCCACTCCGAGGCCAGGTGTGCCGCGACATAGGCGCCCACGACCACCAGGATCAGGACCAGCCCCGCGCTCAACGGTCGACTCCTGCCGACGGGCGCGGCCGGGGCCGCGCCGCTGGTTCGTGACCGACGTGGACGCGCACTGCGAAGTCTCGCACGATCCTCCTCCCCGGGCGGGCGGCCGCAGCCGCTCTGCTCCCGATTCGGACCGTACCCCACGCCGTGCCATGCGCTCCCGCCCTCCACGACCGTGGCGTCGCGCTCGCCCGCCTGACGATCGCGGGGACGACAACGGCCCGGGGCGCCGGATGCGTGGGCACCGTCATGCGCTGCCTTCCGGTTTCTGTTCGGTCGGGGTGGATGTCCGGATCATGCGTCGCAGGCCGAGCGGCGCGCAAGGGCGCGCGTCACTCCATGCGGCCTCACGGGGTCACGCACCAGATGCTCCACTGCTGCCCCGCGCGCGGCCCCACGCGTTGCCGCACAACGCCGAGCAGCCCAACATAAGGGCTGCTCGGCTCACGTCGAGCCAGAGATTCGGAGCGGATCCATGACCACCCGTGCGCGCAGCAGCCTCCTCATCCTCAGCGCCGCGATGGCGATCCTCGCCCTCGTCGCCGTCGCTGCTCGAGGCCCGCGCGCCGTCGCGCTCGACTACAGCGGGCCGATCGCCGGCTGGGACGCGTACGGCGGTGATGCCGGCGGCACCCGCTACTCGCCGCTCACGCAGATCACGCGCGACAACGTGCGCGCGCTCGAAGTCGCGTGGACATACCGGACAGGCGATGTGTCGGACGGTTCCGTCCACGCCCGAAAGAGCGCGTTCCAGACGACGCCGATCCTGTTCCGTGGCACGCTCTACCTCAGCACCGCGTTCAGCCGCGTCGTCGCCCTCGACCCGGAAACCGGCGCGGAGAAGTGGACGTACGACCCCGGCCTCGACCTCACCGTTTTCTACGCCGAGCACCTGACCTCACGCGGCGTGACCGCGTGGACGGATCCGGACTCCGCACCGGACGCGCCGTGCGCCGCGCGCATCTTCCTGCCCGTGCTGGACGCGCGCATCGTCGCGCTGGACGCCGTGACCGGGCGCCCGTGCGCGGAGTTCGGCGAGAACGGGCAGGTGGACCTCAAGATCGATGTCGGCGAGATCGACGAGGGGCAGTACGTGCTCACGTCGCCGCCGGTGGTCGTGGACGCTGTCCTCGTCACCGGCTCCGCGATCGGGGACAACCGTCGCGTCGACTCCGAGCGCGGCATCGTCCGCGGCTACGACGCGCGCACCGGCGAGCTTCGCTGGAAGTGGGATCCCATCCCACGGACACCCTCGGCCGATGCGTGGGGCGAGTGGACGCCCGAAGCGGCGGCGAGGACGGGCGGCGGCAATGCGTGGGCGCCGCTCGCGGCCGACCCGGAGCGCGGCCTCGTCTTCGTGCCGACGGGCAGTGCCTCGCCTGACTTCTACGGCGGCGAGCGGCCGGGCTCGAACCGCCACGCGAACTCTGTCGTCGCGCTGCGCGCGGCGACGGGCGAGGTGGTCTGGAGCTATCAGGTCGTGCACCACGACCTGTGGGACTACGACGTCGCGTCGCAGCCGTTGCTCGCCGATGTGCCCGTCGGCGGCCGCCTGGTCCCCGCCGTCATCCAGCCGACGAAGATGGGCCACGTCTTCGTCCTGCACCGCGAGACCGGTGAGCCGCTGTTCCCCATCGAAGAGCGAGCCGTTCCGGCGAGCGATGTTCCCGGCGAGCGTGCGTCGCCGACGCAGCCGTTCCCCACACATCCCGCGCCACTCTTGCCCGAGCGTTTCACGCCGGACTCCGCGTGGGGGCTCACGCCGTGGGACCGCAGGGTGTGCCGAGAGAAGCTCGCCGCATTGCGCTATGATGGCCCGTTCACGCCGCCGAGCTTCGAGGGCACACTGATCGTGCCGTCGTACGTGGGCGGATCGAACTGGGGGAGTGCCGCCTACGACCCGCGCCGCCACCTGCTCGTGCTGAACCTGAACCGCGGCGCCTCCTCTGCCCGTCTCCTGCCGCGCGACGAGTGGGAGCGCGAGTTGCGCGGTCCACGACGACGGGACGGCGAGTACGGCGCGCAGCTCGGTACACCGTACGGCGTGTACCGCGAGCACGTGCTGATGGGGCCGCTCGGCGTGCCGTGTACTCCGCCGCCGTGGGGCCTGCTCGTGGCCGTCGACATGGAGACGGGCGAGAAGAAGTGGCAGGTGCCCCTCGGCACGATCCGAGACGCGGCGCCCCTGCCGCTGCCGATCCGGCTCGGCGTGCCCAACATGGGCGGGCCGCTCGTCACCGCGAGCGGGCTCGTCTTCATCGCCGCGGCGCTGGACAACTATCTGCGCGCGTTCGACATCGAGACCGGTGAGGAGCTGTGGAAGGGCCGGCTGCCGGCGGGCGGACAGGCCACGCCGATGACGTACCGGCTGCGCCCTGACGGGAAGCAGTACGTCGTGATCGCGGCTGGCGGGCACGGCGCGTTTCTCAACGACCTCGGCGACCACGTCGTCGCGTTCGCGCTGAAGGAGCGGAGGCGGTGAGCGCCCGCGGCTGAGCGAGCGTCACCAGCACACGTTACCGCGCCTGCTCTGGCGGACCGCCGCCGCACGGCGGTCCACGGGGGCCGCGGGGCCACGCGCCGGCTCTCCGGCCGAGAGTGGCACCCCTCCGCGCCGGGCGGTGTAGGACCCGACGTCGGCAACAACCACTGGGATTCTTGCGACAGAGGCGAGCTGTATGAAGGTCCTCGTGGTCGACGACGAATCCGCAGTGCGCGAGGTCCTCTCCCTACGGATCGCGAACTGGGGCTTCGAACCACGCACGGCGGCCACCGCGGAGGAGGCGGTGCGCGTCATGGAGGAATGGCGGCCGGACGTGGTCCTGTCGGATGTCGTGTTGCCGGACAGCTCAGGGCTCGAGCTCCTCGAGCGCCTGCGCCACCATGACCCGTCCGTGCCCGTCATCCTGATCACCGCGCACGGCACCATCGACTCGGCGGTCGAGGCGATGAAACGAGGCGCCCGCGACTTCCTCACCAAGCCGCTCGACTACCCGTCCCTCCACATGCTGCTGGAAGCGACGGCCCGCGAGCTGCGCGAGCGCGAGGAGGTCCGCGCCCTCGAGAGTCGGCTCGACCAGAACGCCGGGCTGGGCGAGCTCCTGGGCGAGAGCAAGGTGATGCGGGAGCAGTTCCGGCTGATCGAGCTCCTCGCCAAGAGCGACACACCGGCCCTCATCACCGGCGAGAGCGGGACGGGCAAGGAGGTGGTGGCGCGCACGGTCCATGCCCTGAGCAGCCGCCGCAACGGCCCGTTCGTCGCCGTCAACGCGGCGGCGATCCCCGAATCGCTGATCGAGAGCGAGATCTTCGGCCACGAGCAGGGCGCCTTCACCGGGGCGACCCGGTCGCGACCCGGATGCTTCGAGCTCGCGGATGGCGGCACCCTCTTCCTGGACGAGATCGCGGAGATGCCGCTTGCGCTCCAGCCGAAGCTCCTGCGGATCCTGGAGGACGGCCGTGTCCGGCGGCTCGGCGGCACCCGCGAGGTGACCGTCAACGTCCGCGTCCTCGCGGCGACCAACGTTCCACCCGCGGTGGCCGTGCGCGAGGGGCGCCTCCGCGAAGACCTGTACTACCGCCTCAACGTCTTCGAACTGACCCTGCCGCCGCTCCGCGAGCGGCGCGGAGACCTCCCGCTCCTGGCGCACCACTTCGTGCGGATGTTCAACGAGAAGCACGGCATGCGCGTGGAGGGGATCCGCAAGAGCACGCTCGAGCGCCTCGAGTCGCACTCGTGGCCCGGCAACGTCCGCGAACTGCGCAACGTGATCGAGCGCGCCGTGATCGTCGCGCAGACCGGCTGGATCGAACCATCCCACCTGCCGCCGTACCTCCAGGCGCTGGAGCCCGGCGCGCCGGCCACGCTCATGCTCCCGCTCGGCACGACACTTGCCGACGCGGAACGGCTCCTGATCCTCCAGACGCTGGAACGCGTGGGCAACAACAAGGCGGAGGCAGCTCGCCAGCTCGGACTGGACGTGAAGACGATCCGGAACAAGCTGAAGACCTACGCCAAGGCAGCCGCCCGGTCATGAAGGTCGCGACGAAGCTCGGCGGGGCGTTCGGCGTGCAGGGCGCCATCCTCGTCGGCGTCCTCATCTACCACGTCGGCGTGACCCGCGAGGCGGTGTCCACGAGCTACGAGCTGCTGGCCATCTCATCGCGCGTCTTCGCGGGCACGGCAGAGCAGCTCCAGCTCATCGCCCAGCTCGATGAAAACGCCAGCAAGTACGCGGTCACGCGCGACCGGGGCTACCTGGAGAAGTTCCGGCAGATCTGCGACGAGTTCGACGCTGCGTTGCATCACCTCGAAACCGTGTCGCTGAGCGAGGAAGAGACCGCGCGCCTCGTCGCGCTGGTCGAGGCGTGGGACCGGTTCCGCCCGCTGGCGGACGAGCTACCCGCCATCGTCCACGCGCCCTCGTCCGTCGGGAGCGCGAGCCTGCTGGCCTTGCTTGGCCAACACCTGGACACGCTCCACGCGCTGACCCGGAGTCTGGGAGACGCCTCGCAGGAGGCGATGCTGGCGCGCCTCGAGCGGTCCGCCAGCGCGGCCCGCGCGGCCGAGCGCCTCTCGTGGATCGCCGCTGCCGCCGCGCTCCTGCTCAGCGTGCTCATTTCGGCGCTCATCATCCGCTCGATCTCCGATTCCCTCGCCCGGCTCAAGCGCGGAACCCACGAGATCGCCGAGGGGAACTTCCGCTATCGGCTCGACACCAGCCGCAACGACGAATTCGCGCAGGTCGCGCGCCACTTCAACACGATGACCGAGCGGCTGGCGGAGCTGGATGGGATGAAGCGCGACTTCATCTCCAAGGTCTCCCACGACCTGAAGACGCCCCTCGCCTCGATGCAGGAGACCGTCAACATCCTCCTCGACGAGGTGCCTGGCACGTTGACCGAGCAGCAGCGGAACCTGCTCCTGCTCAACAAGCAGGCCGGCGAACGCCTCTCCGCCATGGTCGCCAAGCTGCTCGAGCTGTCCCGCATCGAGGCGGGCGCGCTCGCTCCCGAGTTCGGACTGCACCGGCTCGATCTGCTCGTCCGCCACGCCGTCGAGCAGATCGAGCCGGCCGCGGCGGAGCGAAGGGTCCGCATCACCACCACGTTCGAGGATCCGGCCATCCTCCTGGAATGCGACGCGGAGCGGATCCGCCGGGTCCTGGACAACCTCCTCGAGAACGCCATCAAGTTCTCGCCGGAGGGCGGCGGCGTCGCCGTGACGACGCAGTACGCCGCCACCCGGCCAGACCGCGTGCCCGAGGAGCGGTGGCGAGCGCTCCGGCGGCCGGACCCGGAATCCGGCGTGGTGCTCATCACGGTCGCGGACCGCGGCCCCGGCGTCCCGGACGAGGAGAAGGAGCGGATCTTCGAGAGGTTCTATCAAACGAGAGCCGGCCGCGCAGTGCACGGGCGAGGCGTCGGGCTCGGGCTCACCATCTGCCGGGAGAACGTCGCCGCGCACGGCGGCGCCCTCTGGGTGGAAGACCGGCCGGGAGGCGGCAGCATCTTCTGCATGCTGCTGCCGCGCGCGCTCCGGGTGCCGGACGCCGCGATCCGTGCCGCGCACAACCGGTACGAGGAGGCGTTGAGCCATGCGGGTTGACCTGCGCGCGTTCGGGCTCGTCGCGTTCATCCTCGTGCCCGCTTGCGCGACGACGACCCCGTTCGACGAGCACTTCGAAGCTCACCGCTACGAAGCCGCCGCCCGGGCCTTCCACGCGAGTCCGGAGCTGCACGAGCAGGAACGCGCCTTGTTCCGCGCCGCGCTCACCTACGGCTCGCCCGAGAGTCCGGTCTTCAACCCCGACTCGGCGCGCGTCTTGATCGAACGCCTCCAGCGGCTCTACCCGAACACGCGGTACCGCGATGAAGCGCACCGGCTGCTGGCCCTCCTCGCCGAGATCCAGCGCCTCACGGACCGCATCGGGCAGTACGAACGGGAAATCGAACGATTGACCCAGGACGTGGCCGAACTCCGCCGCCACATCACCTGGCTCGAGACGCGCATCGACGTCCGGGACGAGATGCTCGATGTTCTCCGCCGGGTCATCGAGCGGCTGGAGAACGAGGCCCAGTACAAGGACAGCCGTATCCGCGCGCTCCAGGACGAGCTGGAACGCCTGAAGGAGATCGACCTGGGAAGGACGACGGCGCCGCGGGCGCCCCCCGCCAGGCCCGAGGACACCGCGGGGGGCACTCCACGCTGATCAGTGCAACGTCCCGTCCGGCGGCGTGTCCTCCGGCGCAGCGACCTTGACCTTGCCCCGGCACTCGCCGTTCTCGCCCTTCAGCGAGATGTTCCACTCGCCGGCCTTCGCCTCGCTGGTGTTCAGCGTCACCCGCACCGCCAGCGGCTCGGTGGACTCGCGCTCGACCTTCACGACCCGGACGCCGCTCTCCTCCTCGAGCTGCGCCACCAGCTCCTCGCCGATCGGCTCCGAGTAGACCAACCTCAGCACCACCGAATCGGGCCGCACCGGCACCGACTCCGCCTCCACCGTGATCTCACACTCGCTCAGCGGCGCGACCGGCGCCCGGTCCGTCGTCGCTGCGTTGGTGGCGAACACCACCGCCACGACCAGCCCGATCCCAGCAGCCTTCGAGACTCCGTGCATTGCCGACCTCCTCTGGGGGTTGGTTGTCGAGCCCCGCCCATGGAGCGGGGCCGCCCAGGGGAGGGCAACCGGCGTGCCGGACCGGGCCTATAGCGCAAGTGATTAAGGCGCAACAAGTTATCGCATACCACACAGCTCGCGGTCGGGCGCCGGCGGACGGGAACGGGGAATTCTTCCCTGGCCGCCGGCGGGGCGCCTCACCGGTCTCGCAGCCGCCCCAGCGTGCTGTCCAGCGAACGCTCGAGCTGCCGGGTCGCGCCGTCCACCGCCTGCCAGATGGTCGGCGCCTCGTGGCTCACCGCGATCGGCTTCAACCCGGCGAGGCGCGCCTCGAGCACGCAGCGCTTGTCGTTGGCACCGCCCTTCGCGCTGTTGTGGTCGCTCAGGTGGACTTCGATCCGTGTGATCCGGTTGCTGAAACGATCCAGTGCCTCGCGCAGCGTCGCCTCGACGCGCTCGGCCAGCGCGGCACTCCCCTCGATGTTCCGATCCCTGTTGACCTGGACCAGCATCTCTGCTTCGCTCCTATTCCGGAGAGAAAAGGTCGCGGCTACGCACCTGCCTTGTCGGACCGGCAGTGCTCACGGCCACCTCAATGGTCTATACCCCCCGCCGGGCCGGGGGTCCGTTTGGGGCCGAACGGCGCGCCGCGCACCTCGGCGCCGCCCCGCCCTTCCCTGCCGGCCGCCGGCGCATTACCGTGCCTGCCGTCCAAGAACCCAACGATCCAGCCGGGACGAGGTCGCCCCATGGCTCGACGTCGCAGCTTCCGCGTGCCGCACACCCTCGTGCTCCTCTTCCTCATGATCGCGGCGGCGCTGCTGCTCACCTACGTGCTGCCGGCAGGCCGCTACGAGCGTGTGGAGAACGAGCACGGCCGCCTGCAGGTCGTGCCCGGCACGTTCGAGCACATCCCCGACGCGCCGCGGCTCTCGCCGCTGACCGTCTTCACCGCCATCCCGCGGGGGCTCGCCGCCGCCAGCGAGATCATCTTCTTCATCTTCATTATCGGCGGCGCGTTCGCCGTGCTTCGCTCGACCGGCGCCGTGGACGCGTTCCTCGGCGCGGCGCTCCGGCGCCTGGGCCACAGGCCCATCTGGCTGATCCTCGGCGGCGTGGTCGTGTTCATGGCCGGTTCGAGCACGATCGGGATGGCGGAAGAGTACCTGCCGTTCGTGCCCATTCTCGTGGCGCTCGCCCTCGCCCTCGGCTACGACGCCGTGACCGGCGTCGGGATCATCACCATCGGCTACTCCGTCGGCTACGGCGTCGCGACCATCAACCCCTTCACCGTGCTGATCGCGCAGGACGTGGCCGGCCTGCCGCCCGCGTCCGGGCTCGACTACCGGCTCGTGCTGACCGCGGTCTTCGTCCCCCTCGGCGTGCACCACCTGTGGCGGTACGCGCGCCGCGTGAAGGCGGACCCGTCCACCAGCCTGGTTGCGGACGCGCCGCCGCCGCCCATCGAGCGGCCCGGCACGGCCACCACGGTCACGCGCACGCACATGCTGGTCCTGCTCACGCTCGTGGCCGCGCTCGCAGTGCTGATCGTTGGGCTCACGCGCTGGGGCTGGTACCTGGTCGAGATGAGCGCGCTGTTCCTCGCCCTCGCACTGGTGCTCGCGCTGATCGCACGCATCCCAGCGGACCGCGCGGCCGCGACGTTCGGCGAGGGCGCGGCGGAGCTGACGGTGACGGCGCTGCTCATCGGCTTCGCCCGCGCGATCCAGGTCGTGCTCGAGGACGGCCAGGTCATCGACACCATCGTGCACGGCCTCTCCGTCCCGCTCCAGACGCTCGGCCCCTCGCTCGCCGCCGTCGGGATGCTGGTCGTGCAGAGCCTGACCAACTTCCTGATCCCGTCCGGCAGCGGGCAGGCCTATGTGACGATGCCGATCATGGCGCCGCTCGCGGACGTGATCGGCCTCTCCCGCCAGGTCGCCGTCCTCGCCTTCCAGTTCGGCGACGGCTTCACCAACATCCTCGTGCCGACCAACCCCGTCATCATCGGCATGCTCGCCATGGCGGGCATCCCGTTCGAGCGGTGGCTGCGCTTCGTCGTGCCGTTCATGCTGAAGGTGTGGCTGGTCGGCTCGGTGGCGCTGGTGGTGCTGGTGTGGATGGGGTACTCGTGAGGGGGCGGTCAGACCCGTTTGCGGGACAGGACCGGCTCGAGCGCGGCGGGATCGAAGTACGCACGGAACCGGCGCACTTTGCCATCCCTGAACTCGACGACGCTCACGCCGTCGTACTCGAACGCCCTGCCCTCCGCGCCACGGCCGTGGCTGGTCCACTCGAGGACGACGACGTCGTCGCCCGAGACCACGTTGCGGAACTCCGAGCGCACCTCCTGGAAGGAGTCGCGGTACGCTTCCCAGTACCGCCTAGCGCCCTCGCGGCCATGGTGGGGTGCCGCATCCGTGAGGCTGGACAGCTCCGCGTCTTCTGCGAAAAGGGTGACCATCGCTTCGACGTCGCCGTGCTCCTCGAGGCGGCGCAGCGCCGCAATGAACGCATCAGCGTGAGAGGCGGCCATGCGAAGCTCCAGGCCGAGTCCGCGAGACGCCCACGGGCCCAAGGCGCGAGAGACGTGCCACCGCTCGCGCCAGGGGACGACGTCGTCTCCTGCGGCGGGGGCGTATCCCCCGGTGCGGCTGACGCCGCCGGAGGGCCGAGCTGCGAACGGAGCGCTGCCGAGGCCCGGGCTCGCGCTGAGCGCAACCGTCGCCGCGCTCGTGCTGTGGGGCTGCACCGATCCGTCGCAGAGCCAACTGCACCGATCTGAACCGGGCGTCGCCATCGCTCGCAACGACCTCGAACGCCTCGACGCGCTGCCGGTGTACGGCGTCGAGACGAGCGTGGACCTCGGCAACCCCGAGCGGCTGTACGGCGTCGTCGGCGCAGTGATGCTCGGCGACGAGATCGCGGTGGCGAACGCCGGCAACCACGAGGTGCTGACCTTCGGAGGGGGGATGGCAAACTGCTCCGGTCGTTGGGCAGGAAAGGCGACGGCCCGGGCGAGTTCCGCCACCTGACGTGGATCGGCGCCATCGGCGGCGACTCGATCTTCACGTACGACAGCGGCCACGACCGGGTCTCGGTCTTCTCCGCCGACGGCCGGTACCTCGCCTCCTGGCGGGTCGGCCTCGGGCTCGTCGGCCTCTGGCGGCGCGTGGCCGGACCGGCGCGTGGCGGGGATCTCTACTTCGCCCTCGGGCCGGCCCCCGGCTTCGGACCCGTCTCACCGGGCAGGGGCTGCGGTTCGATCCGCGTGCTGCGCTTCGACCGGGCGACGGGCGATCTCGACACGATGCGCACCGATCCCGGCCAGGACGCGCATTCGTTCGTCCTTTCCGAGCGCCCCCACGAGATCTGGATCCAGCCGGTGCCGTTCTGCCCCGACGGCTCCTTCGCGGCCGGGCCGGACCGGCTCGCCTTCGGCGACGCGGCATACCCCGGGACCCTGATCACCGACGAGGCGGGCCGCCCCGAACTCGAGATCCACCTCGGACTGGCCGCGCGCCGCCCCACGCGCCGGGGCTCGGAGCGCATGATCGAGCACATCCGTGCCACCGGCCCCGAGGGCTTCCAGGAACGGCGCGACCGGTTCACCGGCCTCGTCGCCCCGCGCGACACGCTGCCGTTCTTCTCGGGCCTGCCTTTCGACCGATCCGGTCTGCTCTGGGTGCGCCTCTACTCGTTCCCGTGGGAGGAGACGACGACGTTGGTCGCGTTCGACCGCGAGGGGCGCGCGATCCGCACCGTGCGGCTCCCCACGGATGTCGAGCTCCTCGACATCGGCTCCGACCACGCCCTCGCCTTGCGTCGGGATTCGCTGGGCGTGGAGTCGGTCGTGCTGATGCGGCTGGCTGGGCGGAAAGGCGGCCCGGGCGTCGCTACCCGGTGACGGGTGTGGCCGGGGCCGTCGGTGCGGACTCGGCGGCAGCTCGAGCCGTAGCCGGAGCACTACAATCGTGACTCGCCGCCCACCGTCCCCAACGCCACCTCCAGTGCCCGTGCGGATGGGGAAGCGATGACCGGCTCCACGCCCCGCCCCTCGATCCGCTTCCCATCGGGCGTGTAGAAGTCCGCGGTCGGCAGCAGGAGCGTCCAGCCGTCGCCCAAGGGGATCTCTTCCGACGAGAGCATCGCGCCCGCCGTCCGCTCACCGACCAGCGTGGCGCGGCCGGTCCCCCTTCCCGCCGCTCGCCGGCCCGCAGCAGCGCGAAGTGCGAGAGCTTCAGCCCGCGGGCTGCATCGTAGACGGCGAAGAGGGCCTCCGGGTCGTCTCGAGCGCGCCGGAGCCGCGAGCCGATCCGCTCCCAGAACGACACCCACTCCGATCGCTCCAGGATGGCGGGATCGTAGATGTGCTCTGCCGTCGCCGCCTTCATCCTGGGAACGAGGTCGGCGTAGTCTCGGAGGGGCAGACCGCCGTCGAACGGAACCGCCTCGATTCGGCCGGGGGGCTCGCCCGCGCGAGTGGTCAGCGTTCCCGTCAGCCGCTGCTCCGTGACGTGCGCGTGCACGCGCAGCCGGAAGACCGGGCTCACCAGACGACCATCGAGGGAAAGGCTGTCGTTTCGCACCGCCAGCCGGCCCTCGCGGAGGTGGAGCAGCGCGCCCTTCCCCAGGTCAGCGCCGAAGACCCGCGCGAGCAGCGACCGCCACCTCCCGACGACCACCGGCAGCGCACCCGCCCTGGAGCGCGCCGTCACGTGGGCGATGGCTGCCCAGTCGAACCACAGGACGGTCTCCACAGCGCCCACGGCTCGCGTATCGAGCGTCGCGCGCCAGCGCTGGGGGAGCGAGGCCGGGGTTGCGGCTCCAACGGATGGGATCGGTGAGACTGTGGGTTGCGGCCCGCGGGAGGCGCAGGCCGCCTTCAGCATCAGGCCGAGGATCAGGATTCCGCTGCGCGCCACGGATGACGAGCTGTTGGTCTGCCGGGCTCTGCCACGCGAGCGGCCTGCCCTGGGTCAGCCGGTACGGGATCCCCGCCCTCGCGACGAGACCCTCTGCGCATCCTCCCGGTCCCGCTCAACGCGGCGGTGCGCCGTACTCCACCTACGCCGCGCGGTTCGCGGGAGTTTCGGTTCCGGCGCCGTGGACGCTGCGCTGCTCGAGACGCACCTCTCTCGCCGACGCCGTCGTACTCGAAAACGCGAATGCGGCGAGAGGCCCGAGCTGGAACGCAAAGAGCGGCAGAACCGCGATTCGCGATCCTGCCGCTCTTCCAGTGCGCCCGAGAGGATTCGAACCTCTGACCTTCGGCTCCGGAGGCCGACGCTCTATCCAACTGAGCTACGGGCGCGCCGAGATGCGATGGGAAGCGAATAAGCCGAGTTCTGTCTCCTGCCTCGCCAGGCGACGCCGGCTCGCGCCGACGCGTCCAGCGCGGAGGAGGCGGACCATCTATCTGGGACGGCGGTCTCCCGCCGCCTCAAGCGGCCTACCCGGGACTCCCGCGACCTGGTGGTCGCAGCGGCGCGGGCCACGCCATCGTCCCTGCTTGGCCTTGCTCCGGGTGGGGTTTACCGTGCCGCCCCCGTTACCGGGAAGCGCGGTGGGCTCTTACCCCACCGTTTCACCCTTGCCTGATCCCCATACGGGGCCATCGGCGGTCTGTTCTCTGTGGCACTTTCCGTCGCGTTGCCGCGCCCGGGTGTTACCCGGCACCCTGCCCTGTGGAGCTCGGACTTTCCTCAGCCGCCGCACGGACGGCCGCGGTCCGCACTCGCTTCCCATCTTATCAAACAGCGTTCGGGGCGACGTCGTTCCCGGACCCCTCATCATACCCCGGACCGGACGTCGCGTCCCGTCCCGCTCCAGTGCGCCCGGGAGGAGTCGAACCCCCAACCTTTGGATCCGTAGTCCAACGCTCTATCCAGTTGAGCTACGGGCGCATCCAGGAGCGTGCGCGCCCGCTGGCGCGGCGGCGCTGGGGGGCCGCGCACTGCGCCGCACCCGCCGGGTGCACGCTCCTTTTCAGGAGACATTTAAACTAACCCCATCGAGACAGGAAGTCAACCGGGGGCACGGGAAGCGGCACCGTTCCGCCATTTTCGTACACCCGGGCGGGCCGCGGTTCCCGGCACGCTGCCGCCCCGGCGCCCCTGCCCCCACCCCCTACCGGCGCCGCGAGCCCGGCGTCCCGCCGCTCGGCTCCGAGATCCCCTCGAGCACCTCCCCGAGCCGTTCGAGGCTGGGCGCCTCCTCCCGAGCCAGGTCGGCTTGGGCGATGATCCCCACCAGGCGGTCGCCGTCCTCGACGACCGGGATCCGCCGGACCTGCTCCCGCTCCATGATCCGGGCCACCTCTTCGACATCGGTGTCCGGCGTCACGGTGCGGATGTCGCCATCGGTCATGTGATCGCCCACCCGGCACTCCTGCTCGTGACGCTCGGCTACGTGCCGGACCGTGATGTCGCGGTCGGTGATGACGCCGCGCAGACGCATACTGGAGGCGTCGTCCACGACGGGGATGATGCCGACGTCGGCGTCCCGCATGAGCTGGGCGGCACGGCTCACCGGGTCGTTGGGCGTGACGACCTCGATGTCCGAGGTCATGATGTCGCGGGCCTTCATGTGCGTGCCTCCTCTCCGGGTGGTGGGACGAAAACGGGGGCGGCCCCGGGCCGCCCCCGTCGGTGAAGGCTGCGCTCGCTGTCGCCTGTTCCGGCCGCCGCTAGAACGCGTTGAAGCCGGTCAGGTCCTGGCCCAGAATGAGTGAGTGCACGTCGTGTGTGCCCTCGTAGGTGTAGACGGATTCCAGGTTCGCCATGTGGCGCATGGCCTGGTACTCGATGAGGATGCCGTTGGCCCCGAGCAAACGCCGTGCCTCGCGCGCGACGTTGCAAGCCATGTCCACGTTGGCGCGCTTCGCCAGCGAGACCTGCTGCGGCCGCAGCACGCCCCGGTCCTTGAGCCGGCCGAGCTGCAGCGCCAGGAGCTGGCCCTGCGTGATGCCGGTCAGCATGTCCGCCAGCCGGACCTGCTGGATCTGCGTGGCGCCGATCGGCTTGCCGAACATGATCCGCTCCTTGGCGTAGCGGAGCGCCTCGTCCAGGCAGGCCATGGCGGCGCCGACGGCACCCCATGCGATGCCGTAGCGCGCCTGGGTCAGGCACATGAGCGCGCTCTTGAGCCCCGACGTCTTGGGCAGCAGCGCGTCGTCGCCCACGTGCACGTCCTGGAGCACCAGCTCGCTGGTGTCCGAGGCGAGCAGCGAGAGCTTGCCCTTCTGGTCCCGCGCGCTGAAGCCCGGCGTGTCCGTCGGGACGATGAAGCCGCGGATGGACGAGGGGTCGTCCAGATCACCCGTCTTGGCCCAGATGATGGCGATGTCCGCCATCGAGCCGTTGGTGATCCACATCTTGGTGCCGTTCAGCACCCAGCCGTCGCTGGTCTTGCGCGCGGTGGTGATCATCCCGCCCGGATTCGAGCCGTAGTCCGGCTCCGTCAGCCCGAAGCAGCCGATCACCTCGCCCTTGGCCATGCGCGGCAGCCACTTCCGCTTCTGCTCCTCGCTGCCGAACTCGTAGATCGGGTACATGCACAGCGCGCCCTGGACGGAGGCGAAGGAGCGGACGCCCGAATCGCCGCGCTCGAGCTCCTGCATGATGAGCCCGTAGGCGACGTTGTTCAGCCCCGCGCACCCGTACTCCTCCGGGAGGTTCGCCCCGAGCATCCCCAGCTCCGCCATGTCCGGGATCAGCTCCCGTGGGAAGCGGCGCTCGATGTAGGCGTCGTTGATGATCGGCAGCAGCTTCTCGTCCACCCATTCGCGCACGGTGTCCCGCACCATGCGCTCTTCCTCGGTGAGCAGTGAGTCGATGTCGAAGTAGTCGATGCCCTGGAACCGTGGCATGGTCTCTCTTTCGGTGATGGTTGCGGCGTCCGGGCAAGATAGCGGGGGAGGCGGGCGGGTGCCAGGGGCGGGGAGCGCTCCCGTCACTCCCCGCCGAGGGCCTTCTCGATCCGCTCCCGGATGGTGGGGTCGCTGGGCTTCAGCATCCCGATCCACCGGCCGGCGACGCGGCCGTTCCGGCCGATCAGGAACGTCTCCGGGACGCCTGCGCTCCGGAACGCCCGGGTGACCCGGCCGTCGGGGTCGTAAAGGATGGTGAAGCCAATGCCGTACTCCTCGACGAACTCCCGGATGGCGCTCTCTGCGCCCCGGGCGTCAATGCTCACGCCGATGACCCGGAGGCCTCGCGGGCCGTACTCCTCGTGCAGCGCCTGGAGCAGGGGCATCTCCTCCCGGCACGGCGGGCACCACGTCGCCCAGATGTTGAGCAGCACGGGCTCGCCCCGCAGCCGTGCGAGGGAGACCGTGTCGCCGGCGAGGGTGGCGCCGGCATAGGCGGGCGCCCGGTCCCCCGTGGCGATGGGGCGGTAGTCGCCCGGCGCGCACGCAACCGCGAGCGCCAACAGGAGCCCCCCGCACAGGGCGGCGCGCCGCCCGCGGACGTGGGTCGGTACAGGATCCATGGAGCGCAGTCCTCGCTTCACCAGCGGCCCTCCCGGTGGGGCTGTTCTCGTTTCCGAGCCGACGTCGTCGAGTCCGCCCCCGTAGTACCCGCCGGCATCGCGGCGGAGCCCCCGGCGCGGGGGATCCGGCGGCCCGCCGGTCGTTTGGCGTCGGGGCCCGCCGCCGACGGCGGGAGGCGCCCCCTTCGCGCTCTCACCGCGCGTCCGCGTACGCCACCCGCGCCCGCACGGCTTCGCCGTCCAGCCACGCGACCGCCACCGTGCCCCCGCTGGCGGCGACCGCCGGGGCCTGGCCGGCCAGGTCGTCGGCCAGCACGCGCACGCGGGAGCCGTCCAGCCGCGCGACGGCAATGCGGTGCTGCTCGTCGCGGCGGTCGTCCCACGCGGCGAGGATCGCGCCATCCGGCAGCGCCGCGAGGCGGACGAGGGAGACCGGCACCCAGCCGCCGGCCAGCAGCGGCCGCGGCGCGCCGAAGCTCGCGCCTCCGTCCAGTGACGCCGCCACATGGATGCCCTGCCGGTCCTCCCGGCCGGTGTACCACGCCGCGTGGAGGCGACCCTCGCCGTCCAGCGCCAGCGACGGGCCGGCGTGCGGGCAGCCGGGGATCACCCAGCCGTCGTCGTGCACGCGCACCGGCGCGGAGAACGTCCGGCCGCCGTCCGTCGAGCGCGCGACCACGATGTCCCGCACGTCGCCCTCGAACACCCGCCGCCACGCCACGAGCACCGTCCCGTCCGGCGCGACGGCGAGCGACGTGCGGCAGCAGGGGCAGACATCCCGCGCCACGACGACGCCGGGCTCGAACGTGCGCCCGCCATCCGTCGAGCGCGCGACCCGCACGTCCGAGGACGGCATCTCCGGCGCGTCGCCGTCCGCGGCTGTGTGTCCGTCACGCCCGCCGTGCCCGCCTTCGTCGGTGATGCCCAGCGCTGCGCGCACGCGGTCGCGCTCCCGCGAGTCGATCCAGGAGACGTAGACCGTGCCGTCCGGGGCGACCGCGATGTCATGGAAGGTGTGCGACGACGGCAGTCCACCCGCGTCGTCGTTGACCGTCACGGCCGGCTCGAACGTCCGCCCGCCATCCGTCGAGCGAGCGAGGCGCAGGTCGCTGGCCGGGAAGCGGCGGCCCTCGACCGGCGTGTTGTTCTGCCAGAGGACCAGCACGTCGCCGTTGGGCGCCACGGCCACCTGCGCCGGCGCCTGCTCGTGCGGCGCGGCATCGCCCGCGATGTCGTTGACCCGCACCGTCGCCCCCACTTCACCCCGTTCGATCCGCGCGAGGTACACGTCCGCGCTGCCCGGCTGCGCGCCGACCCACGCCACGTACACGGTGCCGGTGCGCGGGTCCACCGCGACCGTCGGGTTGCTCGCGCCGCCGGCCGCCAGCGTGAGCACGGGCCCGAACTCCGGGCCCGTGCGGCCGCAGCCGGCGAGCAGGAGGAGCGCGGCCGCGGCGGTTGCCGCGACGCGCGCGTGGACGCGTTTGCGGTGCGTCATCGCGTCGTCGTCTCCGCTCAACGGTTCAACGATACTCGATCCCTGCGTAGAACGTCCGCCCCAATCCCGGCGCGAACTCCTCGCCCCGCGCCTCGGTGTAGCTCGCGAGCTCGGCGTAGCGCGTGTCGAAGAGGTTGGTCACGCGGCCGAAGATCCGGAACCGCTCGCTCACCGGCATCTCGGCCCGCAGGTGCACCAGGTCGTGACCGGGGTAGCGGTGCGTGTTCTCCGCGTCCATCCAGTAACGGCCGATGCGCACCCATTCGAGCATCGCCTTGCCGCCGCGCAGAGCCGCAGGCGACCAGGCGAGCCGCGCGCTGCCGATCTCGCGGGGCGCGCTGTCCATCTCGTTGCCGCTGTAGTCCAGCCCCTCGCGCGGCTTCCAGACCTCGTAGGTGTGCCGCGCCACGGAGTACGCCACGTCCACGCGCAGCGAGGGGTACAGCTCGGCGCCGATCCCCGCCTCGATCCCGGTGTGCAACGTCTCGCCGGCGTTCACCGTCTCGCGGCTGCCGTCCGGGTTGGTGAGCGTCAGGATGTCGTCCGTCTTGGTCATGCGGTACGCCGCGAGCTCGTAGTCCAAGCGCCCGGCGATACGGCCGCGAACCCCGGCCTCGATGTTCTCGACCTTGACGGGCTCGAGCCCGAGCGTGTTCTCCGCCTGCCCCTGGCGGAAGACCTGGCCCTGCGAGGGCGCCCGGAAGCCGTGCTGCCACGCGGTGAAGACGTTGAGCGCATCCGAGATCGTGTAGGTCGCGCCGAGCTTCGGGCTCACGCGCCGGTAGCTCACCTCCGCGTCCGGCGGCCGGCGGTGCTGGCCGGTCGTGACGACGTCGAGCTTGTTGTGGTAGTCGTAGCCGAGGTCGTCATAGCGCACGCCCGCGGTCAGGTGCAGGCGCTCGACGGGCGTGGACTCCACGTGCAGGTACGGCGAGACGCCGCGGAACGTGACATCGTAGTCGTAGATCACGTTCCCGAGCGTGTACGACTCGAAGATGGGGCCGTTGCGCACCGGCACGATCGCGCGTTCGAACTGGCGGCCCGGGCTGATGTCCACGTCCACGCCCGCCACGACCCGGGCGCGCAGCGGCTCGAAGTCCCGCCGCACGTGGGCGAGCAGCCCGAACGACAGGTTCTCGGTCTCCTGTACGAGCGGGTCGTAGCTCAGCGACCAGTTCGGGATCATCTCCATCGTGTTCCACCGGAAGTACGGCGTGACGGTGACGAGCGTGCGCTCGCCCGTCCGCTCGTACGCGGCGGAGAGCCGCAGCGCGCCGACCTCCCGGTACGAGATGGGCGTGTAGTTGATCGTGGGGTTGTTCTCGTAGTCGTCGCGCGAGATCGCGGATGAGCCGGCGGTCTGCTGGTCGATGCGCGACGCGGTGGCGACCACCCGCAGCTTCCCCTTCTCGCCGACGGGCCGGTCCCACCGCACGGTCGCGCTCTGGCGGTCGTACGCGGTGCCCTCACGCCAGCCGTCGGTGCGCGAGAGGTTCAGGTCCACGCGCACGCCGTTCCGCCCGAACGTGTTGGAGGCGGAGCCGAGCAGCCGCGCCCAGCCGTACGAACCGCCCTCCAGGGTGAGCGAGGCCTGCGGCGTCGCCGACGGCGGCCGCGTGGAGACGTTGATCACGCCGCCGATCGCGTCGCTGCCGTAGAGCGCGGTGGCCGGCCCCTTGAGCACCTCGATCCGGTCGGCCTGCGGAAGGTTGATCTCGTAGAGCGCGTTGTGGTTGAAGAACCCGGTGGAACGCGTGGGGATGCCGTCCTCCAGGTAGAGGTAGACCGGGTTCGTGGTCTGCGGCTGGCGGATCGCCGCCATGTGGCCCTCGCCGCCGGTCTGGTTGACCCACACGCCGGGCACCTGGCCCAGCACCTCGGACGGATGCGCGGGCCGCGTCTCCCGCAACGCCTCGCCCGAGACGACGCCGACCGACGCCGCGATCTCGCTGCGACGCTGGGCCTCGCGGCTCACGCTGACCACGAACTGCTCGAGGCTCAGTGCGTTGATGGCGAGCCGGAAGTCGGCGACGACCTCGGCGCCGGCGGTCACGGTGACAGTGCGGCGGGCAGGCGCGCGGCCGAGCAGCTCCGTGACCACCGTGTAGCGGCCCGGCGGCACATCGGTGAAGCGGTAGCGGCCTTCGGCGTCCGTGTACGTGAAGCGGTCCAGCTCCTGGATGCCGACGCGCACGTCGGCCACCGGCTGGTTGGAGTCCGCGTCGGTGACGGTGCCGGCGATGGTGCCGGTCGTCTGGGCGGCGACGGGCGCCGGCGTGAAGACACCGAGCGCGGCCGCGCCACATGCAAGGGATGCGATCACCGCGCGCAGGGCGGCGGCGAGTCGGTTTCGAGGCATGATCCCGTTTCCTCCCCACATCTGTCGAATGCGCGTTCGTCGGCCCAGGGCGACCGGGCCGCGCGGATGGGTGGCGGCCGGACGCACGGGCGCTCCACGGCGTCCGTCAGCGGACGGCTGACGTCAGGCGATCAGGCGATGCGGGGAGGTGCGGTGGCGTAGGGGATGGAGTGTGGCTGTGCCACGACCCGCGGGGCCAGCGGTGCATCGAGCAACGGCCGCGAAGGCGCCGGCGGGAGGCGCAGGAACAGGACCGCAACGCTCGGCGTGGGCAGCGAGACCGCGGTGGCAGTCTGGCACGCGCCCATGCACGTACACGCGCCGTGCCCCCTGTCCTCGCCGTGGCCGGGATGCACCACGCCGACCTCCGTACCGGCCCCCGAGCCGCCGTGGTGCGACGCATCGTGCCCGGACGACCCATCCACGACCGCCGCTGCGCCGCCCGGCACCACGTCGTGATGCGGGCAGTGGAGCGCCCCGGCGCCCGCCTCGACGCGCGCCAGGACGAAAGCGACGCCGAGGACGAAGCCGAAGATGGAGCGTACGAGCGAGCGCGTCATACGGCTGGTTGCCGGCCGGCTGGCCGGGCCCAGGGTGACCTGTATTTCGCCAAAGATGTAACGACGAGCGGCTGAGGGCAATGGGGCAGCCGCCCCCCGGCCGAGCAGGGTGACCACGGCCTGGCGACCGCGACGCTCCGGCGGCGAGCGCGGTCTTTCTCGGCGCAGCCAGCCTTCGCGTGGCCCTCGTCGGCGCTGTCATCCTCCGCGCGAGGGCAAGGCCAGCGACACGAGAGGAGCGGTCACGGCGGCGCCGGGGCAGGACCAGCGCCGGCGGCGCGAGGACGGCGGCACAGGGGCGGCGCGAGCGGCAACCGCGGCGGGAGACGCGCCGTTGCGTTGCTCCCGCACGTCCTCACCGACAGCGACCCCACGTCGCGCAGCCCCGCCTCGTCGGCTCCGGGCTTCCCGCCAGCCGGGCGCACGGCCCGGACCGGCGCGGCCAACTTCCATGCTCGCAGAGCCCTACGGCGTCGCTGTCGGGACTTCGCCGCGTCTGGCGCGGCCAACTTCCACGGCCCCGTCATGGGCGGGCGGTGCGTGGGGGACTTCGCCGCGCCGGACGCGGCCAACATCCAACCCCGCTCGCCCGTGCCGCGGTGTGTGTGGGGGCTTCGCCACGTCCCGCCCCCGGACCAACCGTGCGCCGCGCACCCGCCCCCGGCGCAACGAGGCCTGTCGCGGCGAGCCCCGGGCCCCGGCGGGCGCCGCGTGACGCCGCCCGCCGGGACGCGGGCGAGGCGGATGCGGCGCCCGCCTCAGAGCGCCGCGATCACCGCGTCCGTGAACTCTTTCGTCGTCGCCGTCCCACCGAGGTCGCGTGTGAGCACGCGGCCCTCCCGGATGGTCGTCTCGAGGGCGCGGCGGATGCGTGCCGCCACGTCGCCCTGGCCGATGTGCTCCAGCATCATGCAGCCGGCCAGCACCGTGGCGGTGGGGTTGGCGATCCCCTGGCCCGCGATGTCCGGCGCGGAGCCGTGCACGGGCTCGAAGATCGCCGCGTGACGGCCGATGTTGGCGCCGGGGGCCAGGCCGAGTCCGCCGACGAGGCCGGCCATGAGGTCGCTCAGGATGTCCCCGAACATGTTCTCCATCACCAGCACGTCGAACTGGTGAGGGTTCAGCACGAGGTGCATCGCGGTCGCGTCGATGATGCGGTCCTCGAACTCGACGCGGCCGGCGTACTCCTCGGCGATCTTGCGGCCGACCTCGAGGAACAGGCCCTGGGTGAACTTCAGGATGTTGGCCTTGTGGGCCAGCGTCACCTTCCTGCGCCCGTGCTTGAGCGCGTACTCGAAGGCGTAGCGGACGATGCGCTCGGCGCCGTAGCGGGTCACGATCATCACCGACTCGGCGGCGGCCTTGGGGTCGTCGCCCATGCCGATGTAGTGCTCGACGCCGACGTAGAGCCCTTCCGTGTTCTCGCGGATCAGGACCAGGTCGATGTCCTCGTAGCGGCCGCCGGGCACCAGGGTGCGCGCGGGGCGGACGTTGGCGTAGAGGTCGAACTCCTTGCGGAGCGCGACGTTGATCGAGCGGAACCCGGTGCCGACCGGCGTGGTGAGCGGCCCCTTGAGGGCGACGCGGTTCTTCCGGATCGATTCGAGCGTGGCGTCCGGGAGCGGCGGCAGCGAGGCCTCGATGGCGGTGATCCCGGCGATCTGGCGGTCCCATTCGATCGCGGCGCCGGCCGCATCGATGATGCGGACGGCGGCCTCGGTGACGTCCGGGCCGATCCCATCGCCGGGAATCAGCGTGACGGTCTGTTTCATCGTTGGTGTTCCGGGACGTAGGTCGGGTTGTAGCGATACTCGGTGTGCCGCTCGCCCCACTCGACCAGGTCTTCCAGCCGCGACGGCCGTCGCGTGCCCTCCTCGAGGGCGAGGCCGAGCAGGTTGATCGAGCGGCGCCACAGGATATCGCTCAGCGCGTCTCGCTTCAACGTCGCGCGCGCGACCTCGACGTCGCCGGGCGCGAGCGTGATGACGCGGACGGCGGCCACGCCCCCGTACGCCTCGAACAGGTCGCGGGTTCCCGGTGTGAAGAGATAGACGTAGGGTCCGACGCGGGCCCAGAGAGAGCCGCCGCGGCGGAGCTGGCTTTCGGGCTGGCGGATGCGGACTTCGACGACGTTCCCGCTCACCTCCACGCCGATCAGGCCGGCCGCGCCCTTGTAGTAAGCGGCGGCCTCCTCGGCCGTGGGGATGGGCGCCTCGCGCCGCAGGAGGTCGCACGCCGGGGCGAGCGCGGCGACGGCGAGGGCCGCGAGCCAGGCGGAGATCGAGCGACGCATGGGGCGCCTCACGGGAACAGGGCCCGGGCGAGGGCCTGTGCGGCGCTGGCGGCGGTGGCTTGGGCGCCGGCGGGGCCGGGCTCGCTCGCCACGACGCCGAACCAGTGCACCCGGCCGTCGGTGCAGTCGATGACGGTCGCCGCCAGCTCGAGCCGCCCGGGCTGGCCGTCCGGGCCGGGCCGGTACGCCGCCGATGTGGGGATCAGCGCGAAGCGCGCGTCGACCAGCGCGCCGAGGCGGACCAGGTCGCCGAAGAGCGGGTCGCCGACGCGTTGGACCTGCGCGTAGCGGAACACGGCGACGTCGAGGCTCGAGAGGTCGATGCCCAGACCGGGCGAGCGGGCAAGGACCTCCCGGAGCCGCTCCGGCAGGACCCAGCGCACGCCGGCGCCGCGCTCGGGCAGCCAGTAGGCCAGCTCGGCGTCCAGTTGCTCGCCCGCGGCGCCCCCGTCCACCGTGGGGAGCCGCGCGTAGCCGGCGTCCTGGAGCGGCAGGAGCATGACGGTCGCGCCGGAGAGGAAGGGCGGCGGCGGCGGTGCATCGGGCGTGGGCGGCGCCTGGCGCCGGCCGCCGCATGCGGCCAGCGCGGCGGCCGCGAGCGCCGCGACGAGCGGGCGAACCCAGCGCCGGCCCGCGCGCTCCATCACCGGTTCCTCCACACCGCCTCCCTGCCTTCGCGGTACGCCCGCAGCCCCTCTTCCGCGTCCTGCAGCTCCATCAGGTCTCTCAGGTAGAGGTTCTGCACCTTGTACAGCGCCTCCTCGTAGGTCGAGTAGTAGGCCTCGTACTGCGCCCGCTTGGCGAGCTGGAGCACCGGTCCGCTGCTGCGCGTCAGCTCGGCGAGGAAGCCCTGCAGCCCGGCCTCGAACTCGGCGGGCGGGAACAGCCGGTTGATCAACCCGTACCGCTCCAGCTCCGCGGCGGGAATGTCGTTGCCCGTGAGAATCCACTCCATCGCGCGCCGTCGCGGCGTCACCCGCGGCAGGATGATGCACGCAATCGGCGGGAAGATGCCGTGCCGGACCTCCGGCAGCGCGAAACGCGCGTCCGTCGCGGCCACGATGAGGTTGCAGCCGAGCGCCAGCTCGAAACCGCCGCCCACCGCGTTGCCCTCGATCGCCGCGATCGAGACGACGTCCATCATCCGCAGCGTCTCGAATACGCGGCTGTAGACCTGGACCAGGCGCTGCAGCCGGTTCTTCACGTGCTCACGGAGGTCCAACCCCTCGCAGAAGTTGCCCCCTGCTCCTCGCAGCACCAGCACCTCGACGGCCGCGTCGTTGCGGATCCGCAGGAGCGCATCCGCGATCTCCTCGATCATGTCGATGTCCAGGAGGTTCCGCGGAGGCCGGTGCAACGTCATCGTTGCCACGGGGTGCCGGATCTCGATCTTCAGGTTCCGGTAGTCCATGGGTCCACCACGCGGTCGAAGGTCGCTGCGATGACGCCGCCGGCCGTGCGCCCCCGCGGCGGCCAGGCCTTCGCGGGCGCGCACGCGGCGTCCGGTTGTCCAACGGCTAGAGGAGGTGCCCCCCGTCGACCGGGATGACGGCGCCGGTGATGTGGCGGGCCATCTCGGAGCAGAGGAAGACCACCACGTGGGCGACGTCCTGGGGGTCGCCGAGGCGACCGAGCACGCTCTTCTCGCGGGCGCGGTCCAGCACCTCGGCGGGGACCGCCTCGGTGAGCCGCGTCGTCCGGATGTAGCCCGGCGCGACGGCGTTCACGTTGATGTTCGATGGCCCCAGCTCCACGGCGGCGGACCGCGTCAGGGCCAGCAGCCCCGCCTTCGAGGCCGAATAATTGGCCAGGCCGAACTCGCTGCGGATGCCGTGGATGGAGCTGACGTTGACGATCTTGCCGTACTGCTGCGCACGGAACAGTGGCGTGACCGCACGGATCATGTTGAACGCGCCGGTCAGGTTCGTGTCGATGACCTCGCGCCACTGCTCATCGGTCATCCGCCACAGCGCGCGGTCCCGGGCGATCCCGGCGTTGTTCACCAGGATGTGCAGCGCCCCGAAGCACTCCCGTGCCTCGCGCACGAACCGTTCCACGGCGCGCGGATCCCGCACGTCACACTCGGCGCAGAGGACCTGGACCTCGAGCTGCCGCAGCTCGTTGGCCGTCCGCTCCGCCTCTGACGCCATGCGGCCGTCGCCGTCGTCGATGTAGTTGAAGGCGACGTGCACGCCGTTCTGCGCCAGCTCCAGCGCGATGGCGCGGCCGATGCCCGACGCCCCACCCGTGACGATCGCGCCCAGACCGCGCAGGTCGCTGTAGACGCCCGCCGGCTGCGGCTGCGTCTCCCCGACGACCTCGACCAGCAGTTGTTCCAGCGCCTCGTCCACCACCTGGCCCGGTTGCTGCCCGGCGGCGACCGGCGCGTGCGAACCTCGCGGCCAGCGCGCGCTCACCGACCGCTCGCTGCAAGCATCAGCGCGTCCCCATCACGGGATGCGTCGCGCCGGCGCCGGGCAATGGATCGAACGGCGGACAATGGGGGCGGCGAGGGGCCGCTGTCAAGCAGCAGGGCCACGCTCACCGCCGCGTGTCGCCGTCGAAGCAGGGCATCACCGCCCGGCGGCTACTCGGCCGCACGCCGCGCCTCCGCGTGATGCTTGATCGTCCTGCCCTCCACCAGGTACACCACCTCTTCCGCGATGTTGGTCGCGAGATCCGCGATGCGCTCGAGGTTGCCGGACACGATGTAGAGGTCCATGCCGGTGCTGATGCGACGGGGATCCTCCATCATGTGCGTGAGCAGGATGCGGAAGACGTTCTGGTGCAGCTCGTCCACACGATCGTCGCGGCGCAGGACGTCACGGGCGAGCACGGCATCGCCGCGGACGAACGCGTCCAGCGCATCCCCCAGCATCCGGTTCGCCACCCGGACCATCTCCTCCATCTCCGGAAGCGGAGGCAGCGGCGCCGTGCCGAGCATGTATTCGACGGCCTCGGCGATGTTCACGGCGTGGTCGCCGATGCGCTCCAGGTCGGTCGTGATGCTGAGCGCGGTGGTGATCAGCCGGAGGTCCCGCGCCATGGGCTGCTGGAGGGCCAGGAGCTGGATCGCCGCCTCGTCGAGCTCCAGCTCCCGCTCGTTGATCTCCTCATCCATCTCGATCACCCGCTGCGCCTTGGCCCGGTCCCGCTCGAGCAGGGCCTCGACGGCGAGACGGACGGCCTCCTCGACCTGGCCGGCCATCGCGACGAGTCGGGACTTGAGCTGGTCCAGCTCCTCCTGGAAGTGCCGCTGGGGGCTCACCCGAACCTCCCGGTGATGTACGCCTCGGTGCGCTCCTCGCGCGGGTTGGTGAACAGCTCCTCCGTCGGCCCGTACTCCACCACCTCACCCATGTAGAGGAACGCCGTGTAGTCCGAGATCCGCGCCGCCTGCTGCATGTTGTGGGTCACGATCACGACGGTGTAGCGCTGCTTCAGCTCGTAGATCAGGTCCTCGATCTTCTGCGTGGCGATCGGGTCCAGCGCGGAGGCGGGCTCGTCCATGAGCAGGATCTCCGGCTCCACGGCCAGCGCCCGGGCAATGCAGAGGCGCTGCTGCTGGCCGCCGGAGAGGGTGAGCGCGCTCTCGTGCAGCCGGTCGGCGACCTCGTCCCACAGCGCGGCGGCGCGCAGCGATCGCTCCACCAGCTCGTCCAGGTCGCCGCGGAAGCCATTGATGCGCGGGCCGAAGGCCACGTTGTCGTAGATGGACTTGGGGAACGGATTCGGCTTCTGGAAGACCATGCCGATGCGGCGCCGGACCTCGACGGGGTCAACGTCCGGCCCGTACAGGTTCACGTCGTGGAACAGCACCTCGCCCTCGACCCGCGCCGTGGGCACCAGGTCGTTCATGCGGTTCAGGCAGCGGAGCAGCGTGCTCTTCCCGCATCCGGAGGGGCCGATGAACGCGACGACGCGTCGCGCCGGGATCCGGATCGAGACGTTCCGCACGGCCTGCGCCTTGCCGTAGAACACGCTCAGCCGCCGCGTCTCGAGCGCGGCCTCGCCGGGCGGGATGATGACCGAGCCAGCCATGGTCACAGCCTGCGCGCGTACTTGTTGCGGAGCAGGATCGCCACGGCATTGAGAGCGAGCAGCACTGCGAGCAGCACGATGCTGCCGGCGGCAGCCAGGCGCTGGAACTCGGGCTGCGGCCGTGCGATCCAGTTGAAGACCTGGACGGGGATGACCGTGAAGCCGTCCAGCGGGCTGTTCGGTATGTACGGCACGAACGCCAGCGCCCCAATGAGGAGGAGCGGCGCGGCTTCGCCGATGGCGCGCGAGAGGGCGAGGATCGTCCCGGTCAGGATGCCCGGCAGAGCGAGCGGCAGAACGTGGTGCCACACGGTCTGCCAGCGCGTCGCGCCGAGGGCGTACGAACCCAGCCGGATCGAAGCGGGCACGGCGCGGATCGCCTCCTCGGCGGCAATGACGATCATCGGGAGGATGAGCAGCGCGAGCGTCAGCGCGGCGGCCAACACGCTGCGGCCCAGCGCCATGGCGCGCACGAACACCGCGAGCCCCAGGATGCCGTAGACGATGGCGGGCACACCCGCGAGGTTCGCGATGTTCGTCCGGATCAGCGTGGTGATGCGGTTGCGCGGCGCGTACTCCACCAGCCAGATCGCGGTGGCGACGCCGAGCGGGAACGAGATCACCGCCGTGAGCACGACCACCCACAGCGAGCCGACCAGCGCCGGCCAGATCCCTGCCCGGGACGCGGAGCGCGACGGGTAGGAACGGACGAACTCCCAGGTCAGCACACCCGCGCCGTCCCGCCACAGGTCCACGAGCAGGATGGCGAGGAAGACGAGGCCGAGGACGGTCGCGGCGAAGCACGCCGCGGCGAACAGAGCGCCGAGCACCCGGCGCCGGACGCGACGGAGCTGAAAACGCGGAGCGTGCGGCTCGACGCTCATGCCAGCGCTCCCCCGCCACCCAGGCCCGCAACGCCGGTGCCCAACGCGCGCCCAAACGCGCGGCCTCCTCCTCATTCGTATCCCTCCCTGAACCGGCGCACCACCACCGTGCTCGCGATGTTCATGAGCAGCGTGACCGCGAACAGGGCCAGCCCCACCGCGAAGATGGTGCGGTACTCGATGGTGCCGAACGGCGCCTCGCCCAGGCCGACCTGTGCGATGTATGCGGTCATGGTCTGAACGCTCTCGAGCGGGTTCAACGTCAGGTTGGGCGTGGCGCCGGCGGCGATGGTCACGATCATGGTCTCGCCGATCGCTCGGGAGAGCGCGAGGATGAACGCGGCGCTGATCCCGGACAGCGCCGCGGGCACGACGGTGCGCGTCGCGACCTCCAGCCTGGTGGCGCCCAGGGCGTACGCCGCTTCCCGCAGTGAGTTCGGGACCGCGCTCATGGCGTCCTCGGCGAGCGAGGCGACCGTCGGGATGATCATGATGCCGATGACGATGCTCGCGCTCGCGGCGTTGAAAACGTGCGTCTGCGGCCAGACCGCGCGCAGCATCGGCGTGACGAACGTGAGCGCGAAGTAGCCGTAGACGACGGTCGGGATGCCGGCGAGCACCTCCAGCGACGGCTTGAGGATCCGGCGCACCCGCGGACTGGCGTACTCGCTGAGGTAGATCGCGCTGGCGAGCCCGACCGGCAACGCGACCAGCGCGGCGCCGAACGCCACGAGCACGGACCCGGCGAGCAGCGGCAGCACGCCGAAGTGCTGCGGCCGGAACAGCGGCGTCCAGCGCGTGCCGGTGAGGAACTCCAGGGGCGAGACCTCGGCGAAGAACGCCGCGGCCTCGATCACGAGGACGGCGACGATGCCGACGGTCGTCAGGATCGAGACGACGCTGCAGAGGAAGAGCGCGGCTCCGATCAGCCGCTCTCGGAGGTCGCGGCGCGCTGGGCCTCGGTGGAGCAGCGCGAGCGCCCCGGATCGGACGCCCCGGACCGGCGCGACGCCGAGCGCGGCCACCGGCGTCTGCGTCACGTCGTCGTCACGTTCCACGACCAGACGCCTCCGCGATCCTGCGCGTGTTGGCCTCGTAGTCCGCTTCGCTCAGCGGCACGTAACCGACCTCGCGGGCCAGCTCCGGCGCGACGTCCATGTAGAAGCGCACGAAGTCGGCGACGGTTCGCCGGGCGAGCGACTCGCGGTTGACGTAGATGAAGAGCGGACGCGAGAGCGGGTCGTACGTGCCGCGGCGGATCGTCTCCGGCGTGGGCGCGACGCAGCCGCTCCCGCCGTCCACGGCCACCAGCTTCACGCGGTCCCGGTTCGCCTCGTAGTACGCGTAGCCGAAATAGCCGAGCGCGCCGCGATCACCCGCGACCCCCGTGACGAGGACGTTGTCGTCCTCGCTCACCGTGTACTCCCACCGGCTGGCGCCCGGCTCGCCCACGACGGCCTCGGTGAAGTCGTCGAACGTGCCGGAGTCCGGACCCGGGCCGTAGAGACGCAACGGCTCGTCCGGGAAGCCTTCCCGCACCTCTGCCCAGCTCTCCACCGTGCTGCCGGGTTCCCAGATGCGGCGGAGCTCCTCCACCGTCAGGCAGTCCACCCACGTGTTGTCCGGATGCACGACGATGGAGATGCCGTCGTAGGCGACCGGCAGCTCGAGGAACCGGACGTCGTTGACGATGCACTCGTCGCGCTCCGCATCCTTGATGGGCCGCGACGCGTTGTTGATGTCCGTCTCACCCGCGCAGAAACGCTCGAAGCCGCCGCCGGTGCCGGACAGGCCGACCGTGACCTGCACCGCCGCGCCCTGGGCGATCCCGAACTCCTCGGCCACCGCCTCCGTCAGCGGGTACACGGTGCTCGACCCATCGATCAGGACCCTCCCTTCTCCGCCCCCCGGCCCGCGTTCGCCGCACGCCGCGGCGAACAGGGCGAGGACGAGGATGGCGGCGAGTCCGGAATGAGCCCCCCGTGCGAGGGAGTGTCGCTGGTCGTCGTCACGCATCATCGTTCTCGGTCCCGTGCTCGGGCCGCCCGCATCCGCGGGCAGGCCGTTCAGATCAGAAGTAGACCTGCGCCTGCGCGCGCAACGCGTGCTGCGCGTCGGCGCCGCGCCCACGCGGCACGTAGGCATCCCAGTTGACCGACAGCTTGTTGCGGCGGAAGAGGTAGACGTTGACGCCGGGGGTGACGAGCCAGCCGTCGTCGTCCGAGACGCTGGACGGGTTTCCGTAGCTGAGACGGAAGATGGGCTCGATGCCCTCGACGCGGCGGCCGTGGAGCTGGAAGAACGACGCCAGCCAGACCTGCGCGCCCCAGAGCCGCTCGCCATCCACCAGGTTCTCGCCGAGCACTGCCTCGCCCAGGACGTGCAGGCCGGGCCGGAAGAAGTCGCCCCACTCGCCGTCCAGCGAGACGGCCACGCCCTCCAGCTCACGGCGCGCGCCGGCGAGCGTTCGACCGCGCGTCTCCCGGTAGCTGCCCGCGAGGCCGAGGCGCGCAGGCGCGCCGGCGAACCGGTACTGGATGCGGCCGGCCGCCGACGTGCCGTCGTTGTCGTCCAGCGCGTCCTTGCCGCTGCCGTTGAACACGCCGACCGCGTAGCCCCAACGGCCTCGCTCGCCGTGCAGCGCGACGCCGATCTCCCGGCCGACGTATCCCAGTGCATCCAGCATCTCCTGCTCCTCGCCCAACACCGCGGCGCCGCCGAGCACGGCGAGCGGCACGCCCTCCCGCACCAGCGCGCGATCCAGCCCGCGGATCCGCACGCCCCGCTCGATCGGCAGGATGAGCGACGAGCTGGTGAGGAACAGCAGGCTGAACGGCTTCTTGAACTGGCCGACCCGGAGCTGCACGGCCTCGTCGAACTCCAGGTTCAGCCAGGCGTCCGCGAGGTCCAGCTCGCCCAACGCGAAGTCCGGCTGGATGCGGGCGGTGATCCAGCCCGCGATCGCCGCCTCCACACTCACCCGGACCCGGCGCGTCTCGAACGTGGACGCGGCGATGTCGTCGTCCGGGTCGATGAGGGGAAAGACGTCCTCCTCATCGACGCTCGTGGTGTTGAACTGGACCTGCGCGTGTCCGCCCATCCGGACGCGCACGGGATCCGGCGCTGCCTGCGCGGAGGCCGCAGAGGTGCAGATCGTGAGCGCGAGAGCGAGGGAGCCCAGCAGCCCTCCCGCGAAGCGGTCCATGCGCGACTCCCGTCGTCGGGAACGTGACCCGCAACGTCACGAGGCGCTCGGAGGATCGCACCGGAGCGTCACGGCGGCGATCACGCCGACGTAACGGGTGTGTAACGGCCGGGACCTCAGCGGGCAGCTGGTGGACGGGGCGAGGGCGCGGGTGGTGCGTCCGAGGCAGGTGCAGAGCCGTCGTCCGTGTGGGATGGCGGTGCCGCCGGCGGTGCACCGTACGGCGCGGCGGCATGGACCGCGGGGAGGAACGCGGGGTCGTCCACGACGACGACGTCGGGCGCTTCGTCGCCGCGTTCGAAGCGTACCGGCTCGTGCGCGGATGCGCCGCGTGTCTGCCTGAGCTCTTCGAACGGCCAGAAGAGGACGCGACCATCCTCCGTGACGAGTCCGATGCCCGCCGCGCCGATCATCACCGTGACGGGCTCCCACTTGGCCGTACGGGCGTCGTAGTGCCAGCCGGGCCAGTGCGTGCGCAACGCCTGCGTGCTCATGTGGACAGCCTCAGCCGGATGGACTGTGCGTGTGGAAGATCGCGGGTCTGAACGCTGTGTCGACGTCCAGGCGCTGGAACCCGACGCCCGCTGGAACGACTCCGTTCGGGGGTTCTCCATGCAGGCGTCGTGCGGGGAGAGGGGGAGAGGGCGTGCAGCCCGGGAAGACGGGACTCGATGCTCCAACGATAATCGAGATCGGCCTTTCACGGCAAGGGCGGCCGCCCCACGTGATGGCCGTGTCGCCGGCAGCGGCCCGCGCAACCTTGCGGTGCTCTCGGAGGCGCTGTAAAATTTGTTTCTTGTAGCTGTGCGCCCCGCGGCGGCTGCTGGCGACGCCGTACGCGGGGTCCGTTCTCGACTCCCCGGGCCGCCGCAATCGTCGCCGCGGCGTCCGTCGGCCGCGGTCGTTCCATACCCGATCCCCGTGCGAGGAGAGCACGATGTTGCGACGCGTGTGGCCGTGCTTCTGTGCGTCCGTGGCGTTGCTGGCCATCACGACGGAGCTCGCCGCTCAGCGTGTGCCCGGCCGGCAGCGGGCTGAGGCCGACGTGCACGCGCGTCTGCTCGCGCTGGGCTCCATCGGCACCGACATCGACCGGCCCCACGTCGCGGGCGGTGGTCTCTTCCAGTTCGGATACCGCCGCGCTTCCGTCTTTGCGCTGGGGATGATCGGTACGGGCGGCGACTACGCGTCGCGACTGGCGGGCGGCGGACTGGCCGTTCGGCTCGCCACGGTCGGCCCGCTCGAGTTGGGCGCCTTCGGCGGCTACGGGCTGTACGCCGAGAAAGGTTGGTCCGGGATCGAGCGGGATGCCGGGGGAGTCCTGGCGGGCGCAATGGTGTCCGCCCGGCTGGGCAGCTTCACGGTCGCGCTGGCGTTCAGCGATCTGACCGGCGAGTACGACGAGGACGACGTCTCCGCGCCGTTCCGCTTCCACGTGCCGCGGCTCTCCCTCGGCGTCGGCTTCTGAACCGCAGGTCCGCCACACCCATGCTGTCGCGCGCACACGTTGGAGCGAGCTCCATGATCCGATCCTGCCAGCGGCGGCTCGAACACACCATGGCCGCTCTCGCGCTGCTCGTCCTGGGCGCATGTGGAGAGGAGTCTTCTCCGTTGAGGGTGGTGCCGGTCGCCCCGGCGGCGAGCCGCGTCGTGGCCGGCGCCGAGCAGGTCGGCACTGTCGCGCAGCGTACGCCGGAAGCGCTGGCCGTGCTGGTCATGGACCGCTTCGACAACCCGGTGCCCGACGTCGAGGTCACGTTCTCGGTCAGCGAGGGTGGTGGAGCGGTGGAGCCAGCGGTGACGCGAACGGGGCGGGACGGCATCGCCCGGGCGAGCTGGACCCTGGGCACCAAGGCCGGCTGGCAAACGGCGACGGCGGAGGCGCCCGGGCTCGCGCCCGTACGGTTCTCGGCGCGGGCGGAGCCGGGGCCGCCCGTGGGCGCCGTTCCGCAGTCCGGTGATGCGCAAGCGGGGCCGGCGGGCTCGGGACTGGCGGAGCCGCTCGTCGTGCAGGTCACGGACGCGTACGGCAACGGCGTCGCGGGCGTGACCGTACAATGGGAAGTCACCGCCGGCGGCGGGTCGGTGGATCCGGCCACGTCCGTCACCGATGCGACGGGCCTGGCCTCGACGCGGCTGACGCTCGGGCCGACGGCCGGGCCCAACGCAGTCGTCGCACGGCCAGGGGGGTTGGCGCCCGTGGTGTTCACGGCGACGGCGCTGGACCCGTTCGACCTCTCGATCGCCGCCGTGTACCTCGTGCAGAGCGTCCAGACGCCCGCGGGTGACGTGCCCCTCGTCGCCGGCCGTGATGCCTACCTGCGGGTCTTCGTCGTCGCGACCGAGCCCAATTCGGCCCGGCCCGACGTGTACGTGGAGTTCTTCGACGGCGCGACGCGCGTCGCGGCCTACACGCTCGAGGCGCCGTCCTCGTCGGTGCCGACCGCCGTGGACGAGGGATCCCTCGGCAGCTCGTGGAACCTCCTGGTGCCCGGCAGCCTGGTCGTGCCCGGGCTCGGGATCCGCGTCACGGTGGACCCGAACGACAAGTGGGAAGAGTGGAACGAGGACAACAACGTCTTTCCCGCTTCCGGCGGGGTCTTCCCGGTGGACGTTCGGACGCCGCCGGTGTTCGACATCCGGTTCGTCCCGGTCAGCGTCGCTGGCGTGACCGGCGACGTGAACCCGACCAACATGCAGCGCTACCTCGAGGATGCGCTGAAGGTCTACCCCCTGCCCGGCGCGAACGCACAGGTGCGCTCCCAACCGCTCGCGAGCAGCGTGAGCACCACCGGTACCGCGGCGGCCTGGAACACCATCATCAGCGAGGTCCGGGTGCTCCGCATCGCGGAAGGCAGCCAGAGCCACTACTATGGCGTGCTCGCCACCGTGGGCGGCACGGCGTACTGCGGGCTCGGCTACGTTGGCTACCCCGTGGCGATCGGACTGGACCGCTGTGGCTCCTGGACCGCGGCACACGAGTGGGGACACAACTTCGGGCGGCACCACGTTCCGTGCGGCAACCCGTCCAACCCTGACCCCCTCTATCCGTACCCGAACGGCTCGATCGGCGTCTACGGCTTCGATCCCGCGACGGGTCAGCTCAAGCGGCCGTCCACGCACGTGGATCTGATGTCCTACTGCGAGCCGGAGTGGATCAGCGACTACACGTTCCGCGCCGTGTTGGAGTTCCGCGAAGCGGAGGCGTCGGGACGCGCTGCCTTCGCCGCGGCGCGGGAGCCCGCGCTCGTCGTCTGGGGCAGGATGAACGGCCGCTCGCTCACCCTCGAGCCCGCGTTCGAGGTGGAGACCCGGCCCGCGCTGCCCGCCGAGCCCGGCCCCTACACGCTCCAGGGCCTCGACGCCTCGGGCGCCGTCGTCTTCGAGCTCTCCTTCGCGGGTGAAGCGTTGGGCCACGGCCCGGCCGACGAGCGCCACTTCGCCTACGCCCTCCCGGCCTCGCTCGCCCAACCGCACCGGCTCGAGCGGCTACGTCTCGTCGGGCCCGGCGTGCCCGCGGCCGAGATCGCGCGCCCGCCGGTCGCCGCGCGGGCCCGGGCGCAGGCCGCTCCCGTGCTGGAGGCGCGAGCTACAGGCGAAGTCGAGCTGCGCTGGGATGCGGCCGCCTCGCCGCTCGTCGTCGTGCGCGACCCGGGCACGGGCGACGTGCTCGCCTTCGCCCGCGGCGGCGCCGTGCGGCTCCACACCGATGCGCGACAGCTCGAGCTGATCGTCTCCGACGGGATCCGCAGCACGCGGCAGCGGGCGGCTGTCCGGCGGTGAGGGTTGAGGACGTGCGGCGGTGAGGCGATGAAGCGGTGAGGGGCCGGCCGGGCGCGTCACGGACCGGGCGGGCGTCAGCGGACCCGCCCCGGTCCGCCGCGCCGCTCACTGCACGACGGTGAACGGCAGGTACGCCTCGGTTCGATCCCACTGGAAGCGGAGCACGCCGCCGTCCCCCGTCTCCTCGGCGAGGATCGTGAACGCCTCGACGACCTCGGGCAGCTCCCGCACCTGCATCTCGACGCGCACGAGGTCGTGCTCGGGGTCGTACGCCTGCCCGTTGATGTTCGTCCGCTCGTTGACGATCAGCGTCCAGCCGTCGGGGCGCGGGATGGTGAACAGCGTGTAGGTGCCCGCGGGGATCGTCACGTCGCCGACCCGCAGGTCGCGGGTCGTGGTGATGTGGGTGGCCTCGTTGGCGCCCGTCCGCCACACCCGGTTCCACGGCACCAGCGCGCCGAAGATCTCGCGGCCCCGCTTGAGCGGCCGGCCCCAATCCAACGTGATCTCCGCCCCGGCGATCGTCGTCGTGGAGCGACCCCGGCCCGACAGCTCGCCCAGCGGCTTGCCCGCGGCATCGCGCGCGGCGAACTCGCGCGCGAGCCCGGAGATGTCGATCGTCGGCTGGCGCGTGACGCGCAGCGCCCGCGTCGTCTTGGAGGCGTCCAGCACGACGAGCCGCCCCTCCCGGTCCACCTCGATGTCCATGACCCCGCGCGTCGGGTGCCGCGCGGTGTATGCGTTCTCCCCGACCCGGGCCACCACGAACGGCAGCGGGCGTCGCCCGGTGACGAGGTCGAGCGTCACCGAATCCTGGCCCGAGGCGCGCGCCCGCTCGACCATCAGCTCGAACGGCCAGTGGACGTAGTCAATGAACGGGATGCCGGAGCCCTCGCTCAGGTCCACCTCGCGCGTCTCCGTGGGCTCGCCCTCCAGCCCCGTGGCAGGGTCGTAGCTGGAGACGGTCATGGCCGTGGGGCGGCCCGCGTCGTCGAAGCGGACTTCGTAGACGCGCAGCCAGGTCTCCGGCACGCGGACCACGACCTCGGCACGCAACGTCTCCGGCGTGCGCACGATGCGCTCGACGGCGACGGTATCCGTTCCGAGGCGGGTGACGAACGCGGCCTCCTGGTGCGAGCCCCCCGCGCACGCCGCTGCCGGCAGCGCCGCGAGGATGGCGTAGCGAATCGGGCGTCGCATGGGCGTCCTTCCCCTCGGTTGCGGGTCGACGGTGAGCCGCAAAATCTACGGCGCCGCAAGCCGTCTGGCGAGTCGAGCCAGCCTGCCGCCGCTTGCGGGGGCCGGCGCCACGGCTACATTGATGGCCCGGTGGATCGTTGCATCGGACCCGTATGTACCGGCACTGCATCTTCTGCCTCTCGGACCTCGGGAGGAACGAAGCGCTCGAGACGTTTCCGGTGGGGAGCCGGATCGCGTTCGATGCCTGGAAGGGCCGCCTCTGGGCGGTGTGCCCGAAGTGCATGCGCTGGAACCTGGCGCCGATCGAGGAGCGCTGGGAGCCCGTCGAGGAAGCGGAGAAGCGCTTCCGCGATGCGCGGCTGCGCGTGCACTCCGAGAACATCGGGCTGGCGAAGCTGCCGGACGGCACCCGCCTGATCCGGGTGGGCAAGGCGCTGCCGGGCGAGCTGGCCGCGTGGCGCTACGGCGCGGAGCTGCTGAAGCGCCGGCAGCGCGCGTTGATTGTGGGCGGGGCGCTCGGACTGGGAATCGTCGCGTACGGCGGGCTGGTCTTCGCGGGGGCGCTCGGCGGCGCGGCCGGGCTGATCAACTTCGTCAACCTCGGCCTGCAGTACCGGCAGAGCCGCAAGCTGGTGCACCGGCTCTCGGCTGAGGAGTCGCCGACCGGCGCGCCGCTCGAGTTACGGCGCTACCAGCTCACCGACGCACGCGTCGCGCGTGCTGAAGGAGACGACGACGTCGCGCTCCACCTCCCGCGCGCGTTCGACCCGGCGCCGCAACGCCGCGCCGACGGCCGCGTCGTGTGGACACCGCCGGAGCCGCTCGTGCTGACCGGCCCCGCGGCACGGAGGGTGCTGGCGCGCGCGATGGTCTACGCCAACGCGATGGGCGCGAGCAAGTCACGGATCGACAAGGCGCTGCGTATCATGAGCGACGCGGGCGGCGCGGAGCCCTTCCTGCGGAACGTCGCCGGGCGCGGGCCGAGCCTGGGCCTGCCCGACGTCATGGAGTTCCGCGCGGGCGTGAGCCTGCGCCGCTTCAGGGGCACGCTGCGCGGCGAGCTCGTACCCGCGCTGCCGACGCAAACGCAGGCCGCCCGCGCCGCGCGCGATCCGAAGGCGCGTCTGTCGCAACCCGAGGCGCTCGCGTTCGAGATGGCGCTGCACGAGGAGGCCGAGCGCCGCGCGCTGGAGGGCGAGCTCGCGCAGCTCGAGGCCGCCTGGCGCGAGGCGGAGGAGATCGCGGACATCGCGGACCGCCTGCCCAGCGATCCGCTCGACGCGTGGGGTCGGCGCCTGAAGGAGGCCTGAGGCTGCGCCTGTGCCGCGGCGGCGGTGCGCGGGCGTGGTCCTCGCCCTGCGCCTCGATCCGGCCCGTCGGGCCGGGACGCGGCTCGCGCTAAGAAAGGAGGCCCGCCCATGCCCACCTCCCGCCCCCGCGTGCGTGAGGCGTCCCGTGGGGCGCCTCACCGCACGGCTCAGAGCCTCTCGAGCAGGAAGTCGGGCGTCAGCCGCGCGAGGAGGCCGGCCAACACGGTGAACGAGCCGGTGAGCAGCAGGACGCCGACCAGGATGAGCAGGACGCCGCTGGCGCGGCTGACCCAGGGCAGCCACCGCCGGAAGCGCCTGAAGCCGGCGAGGAAGCGGTCGAGCGCCAGGGTGGCGGCGAGGAACGGGATCGCGAGGCCGGCGGAGTAGGCGCCGAGGAGCGCGACGCCGTCGCCCACCGACTCGCCCGTCGCCGCGAGCGTGAGGATGCCGCCCAGCACGGGGCCGATGCACGGCGTCCACCCGGCGCCGAAGGCGATCCCCACGAGCACCGTCCCGGCGTAGCCAACGGGCTTGCTGGAGAGCTGGATGCGCCAGTCGCGCTCGGCGCCGGGCACGCGCAGCACGCCGAGCAGGAGCAGCCCGAAGAGCACCAGCAGCACACCGCCCGTGCGTTCGATCCAGTCGCGGTAGACGTGGAAGATCGAACCGATCAACGTGGCGGACGCACCCAGCGCGATGAAGACGAGGGTGAAGCCGGCAATGAAGAGCAGGCCGTGGGCGAGCAGGGCGCGTCGCACGTGCGCGCGGTCGCGGCCGCCGTCGGCGAGGTCGTCCAGCCCGATCCCCGTGATGAAGGAGGCGTAGCTGGGGATCAGCGGCAGCACGCAGGGCGAGAGGAAGCTGAGCAGCCCCGCGGTGAAGGCGACGGCGAATCCGAGCGACTGGGTTTCCATTCCGTCCGTGATCCGAGGGTCACCACACCCGGCGTCTTTAACCCCCGCCGGTGGGCGTGGGGTTCCCCGCGGCCGCCGCAGGCGTCGTGGCCGCGGCATCGCCGTCGGCGCCGCCGGCAGGCGCCGGGACAGGCGCGGCGGGCAGCGTGAACCGGATGGTGGTGCCCTTGCCCAGCGCGCTCTCCGCCGTCACGTCGCCACCCATCCGTTCGACCAGGTGTTTGACGATGGAGAGGCCGAGGCCCGTGCCGCCTTCGGCCCGCGAGCGCGCGGGGTCCACGCGGTAGAACCGCTCGAAGATGCGGGGCAGTGCGTCGCTCGGGATGCCGGCGCCAGTGTCCCTCACCTCGATGGCCACCCGGGCGCTCTCGCCCGCCTGGTGCGGAGCAGCGGCATCGCTCGCCAGAACGAGCGGGGCATCCTGGTCGGCGGGCGGGGCCGGCACCGCGCGGACCTCGATCCTGCCGCCCGCCGGCGTATAGCGCAGCGCGTTGTCGAACAGGTTGCTGAAGACCTGGCGCAGCGCGTCCGCGTCGGCGAGGACGCGGACGCCATCGGCCGCCACGTCGAACCGCACCGACTGCGTGCTCGCCCGCTCCACGAACGGCGCCCACGCGTCATACGCCGCCGCGGCCGCGTCGAGTGGGACGAGCATGGGACGCCAGCCGCCGGACTCGATGCGTGAGAGGTCGAGCAAGTCGTCCACGATGCGCTGGAGCCGCGCGGCGTTCCGCGCAATGGTCTCGAGGAAGTTCCGCTGCGTCTCGGCAGGCACGTCGTCGGCGAGCAGCGTTTCCGCGTAGCCGCAGATGGAGGTGAGCGGCGTCTTCAACTCGTGGCTGACGTTGGCGACGAAGTCGCGACGCACCGTCTCCAGCCGCCGCACCTCGGTCAGGTCCACGAACACGGCCACGGCGCCGCGTTGCGCCTCCGTCGTGGCGGCGCCCTCGTACGCCGCCGGAATACCTCGCGCGATGACGAGGACGCGCCGGCTGTCGAGGGAGATCTCGGTCGGCTCGCTCGCGCCGCCGGCCAGCGCTTCCGTGAGCATCTCGCGCAGCTCGACGTGCCGGACGAGCGAGCCGATGGGTTTGCCCTCCGCGTCGGCGGGAAGGCCGAGCAGCCTACGGGCGGCGGGGTTCACGCGCACGATGCGGCCGCCCGCGCCGAGCTGGAGGATGCCGTCGGTGACGGAGTCCAGGAGGAGGGCGAGGTCATCGCGCTCACGAGCGGCGTGCTGGGCGCGCTGCGCGAGTTCGACGGCCACCCGTGTGGCGGCGGCCGCGACTGGCTCGAGCTCGCGGAAGCCCTGGGGCGCCGGGGCAGACGCTGTCGGCTCGCGGCCGAGGCGCAGCAGCTCGGCGCGCAGGCGGGCGAGTGCTGCGGCGAGCGTACCGGTCAGCCAGGACGCCAGGATCCATGCGAGCACGAGCCCCAGCGCGGCCGCGAGCAGGGTGTTCAACCGGACCGCGTCCACCGTGGCCTCCACGTCCGCGGCCGGGACGCGGCCCTCGAGCCGGCCGCGGACGACGCCCGGGATGCGCAGGTACAGGACCAGCGCTGCGCCCGCGGTCGAGACGCAGAAACCGGCGATGATGAGCCACCGCAGGCGCAGGCGCGCGCTCATGCCTCGGCGTCCCGCCCCCTGAACCGATAGCCGAAGCCGCGCACCGTCTCGATCCACTTCCCCGCCTCGCCCAGCTTGGCGCGCAGCCGCTGCACGTGCATGTCCACGGTCCGCGTCTCGATGCGCACGTGGATGTCCCACACGCTCTCGAGCAACTGCTGCCGGCTCTGTACCCTGCCTCGCCGCTCCATCAGCGTCACCAGCAAGCGGTACTCGGTGGGTGTGAGCGCGACGGGCCTCCCGTGCACCGTGACGTGGAGCCCATCCAGGTCCACGGCGATCGGGCCGCCGGTGAGCATGCGTCCGCCGCTGGTGACCGGGGGAGCCTGCACGCGGCGCAACACAGCGGCGACCCGCAGCACCAGCTCCCTGGGGCTGAACGGCTTGGTGACGTAGTCATCGGCGCCGAGCTCGAGGCCCTTCACCCGGTCCTCTTCATCGCGGCGCGCCGTCAGCACGATGACCGGCACATCCGCGGTCGTGTCCCGGCGCCGCAGCTCGGCGAGAACGTCGTAGCCGGAGAAGCCCGGCAGCATGAGGTCGAGGATGACGAGGTCGGGGCGCTCGCGGGAAACGGCCTGGAGGGCCTCGGCGCCGCCGTCGGCGGTGCGGACGCGGTAGCCTTCCCGGGTGAGGTGGTAGGCGACGAGGGCTGCGATGTCGCGCTCGTCCTCGACCACCAGGATCCGGGCCGGCCCCGTCTTCTGTGGGATGCTGTTCATTCCTGCCCCGGGTCCTGTCCCGGTGGCGCGAGCCGCGCCGGCCGGGAGCCGTGTCTCATGGTCACGGCCCACGAGATACTGAGCCCGGGTCAAGGGGGCGTCAAGCGCGTGTAACGATTGCATCACGCTCGATACCCCACGCGCCCGGGTCCGTTGCGGCCGCAACGGCTGGCGGCCGGGCTCCCACTGCTCCGTCGCGCGCGGGTCACAGCGGTCGAGGGAGCGCCGGGCCGCCGGAGACGTGGGCTCCGGCCCCAGCGAGCCGGATGCCCCTCAGAAGTCGTTGTCGTAGCTCAGGATCGCGAACCTGCCGTCGCGTTCGAGGACCGCGCCGAAGATCCGGACGGCGGCAGGTTCTCCGCCCGGGCGTGCGAGCTCGACGCGACAGCCGATCCAGATCCGGTTCCCGCCTTCCACCGTCGGCTCCGGATCGCAACGGTAGCCGCGGTACTGGAGTGGAACACCGCCGAATTCGGCGAGCGCACGGAAGACCCCGCGCCGGCTCCGCTGCTGCATCTGGAACCATGCGAGCGCCGGGGGCAGCTCGTAGGGCGGCTGTGCGACGCGCGTCGTGGGAAAGTACAGCCACGCGAACTCGGCCCGGTTCACGGCCAGCCGTTCGAACACCAGTGTGTCGTTCCGCACGAGCGCGTCCACCACGCGCCGGACGAGGGTCTCCATGTCGCTCGCGCCGCTCTCGAGGCGCTCCGGTTCCGGGAGACCGCTGCGGAACCGTTCGAGCGCGACCTCCATGGGCAGCACGCTGTCCACCACCGCCGCTGGCGCCGGTGCTTGCTCCGGCGCCGCTCCCGTGCACGCGACCCATGCGATGGAGCACGCCACGAGCACGGTGTGCCCCCGCATCGTCCGCTCCATGCTTCCGCCACCTGCCGGATCAGTTGCGGTACCAGCGGGTCCAGCCCCGGTACCAGGGCGGCCCGTCCGGGCTCACTGCACCCACGTACGGCGTCGCCGGCATCGGTCCGCCGAAGAAGTTCTCCACGCGCGCCGCGATCGGCGTACCGGCGAACGAAGTCAGCCCGCCGGTCGCCGCCGGGCTCCCCGGCCTGGGCTGCACGCCTAGGTTCGCATCCGTGATCTCGGTCGAACCCGTGGGGAGCCGACCCACGAACACGTCGGCCAGCCGGGCCTCGCTGATGTTCCACGCCGCAGCGTTGGTCCTGAGTCGGTCACCGAACCGGCCCGGGGCCGGCGCCTCGAAGTTGCTGCCGTTCTCCGCCAGGATGATGTTGCGGAAGAGCAGCGAGTCGACGTCCATGAGCGCGCCGCTCGCCTCGTCCCGAACGCTGAAGCCGACGCCGGGCCAGCGCGCGACGATGCCGTTCACGAAGGTGCCGCCCGAGCCCCGTCGGATCACCGCGCCGTTCCCATCGTTCGTCGCATAGACGTCGGGGCCCGGTCCGATGAGCGTGAAGTTCGCGAACACCGGCATGGAGTACGGCGCGTTGGCGTAGGTGCAGCCCGCCTTGTCCACCTCACAGCCGTCACCCTCGAAGCCACGCGGGTCGCCGGAGACGACGCCTGTCCCCGGCCGGGGCGTAGGGACGCTCGTCTGTACGGCGAGCGCGAACTGGACACGGCCCTGGAACCCTTCCGTCCAGTCGAAGTGGTCGTCGCCCGATTCGAACGAGACCAGATAACGGGCATCGGCCGCGCCGCCGAACCACTCGAAGCTGTCATCCAGACCCTGGACAGTTTGGATGTACTCGAGCGTCGTGCCGCGACCCACCGCGTACAGCGAGATCCCGTTCAGCTCCTGCCCCGCGCCGTTCGACACGTCGTAGCCGGCGAACTCGATCCGCACGTAGCGGAGCGAGCCGGAATCATCGTCGATGTCGTTGCCGCCGGCGTAGTTCTCCGCCGCACCCGCCGGCCCTTCCGTGAAGATCGGGTTCGCGGTCCGGTTGATCGGCGCGTTGCCCACGATCACGATACCCCCCCAGTCGCCGGGCGCGCGATGCCCTTCCGCCCGCGCGGACGTGAACACGATCGGGTTCTCGGCCGTCCCCTCCGCGATCAACTTCGAGCCGCGCAGGATCCAGAGGGAGCTCCCGGGGACCAGCGTGTCGCCGACGATCTTCGTGCCGGGCTGGATGGTCAGGGTCGCGCCGTTGCTCACCTTGACGAAGCCGCTCAGCACGTACGTCGTGTCGGCGTACAACGTGCGGTCCTGCGTCACGCTCGTCAGCACGGCGAGCTTGTGCCCCTCCTCCGGCAGCGTACGATCCGGGCCGGTGGCATCGTTCTCGTCGTTGCATGCGGCGAACGCCGCCACCGCCGCGGTGGTCGCGAGCAAGCGATACACCCGTGATGCGACTCGCATGTCTGGCGATCTCCGTTGGGGGTGAGCACTGTTTTCCTCGCAATACACAGACTGGCGGCGGCGTGTATGCGCCCGATCATCCCGCGGCAACGATGCCGTCACATTTCGCGATGGATGGCGGCGACGCGGCCCGCTGCCCGTCACCGGAGCCCCCACCGGAGACCCAGCGCGAGCGTCCGCCCCGTCCGGTAGCGGTAGCGGATCACGTCCCCCTGCCGCTCTTCGTGCACCGAGTCCAGCAGGTTCGTCACATCGAGCTTCCCGCTCAGCCCGCGGCCGATCGGGAAACGCACCGAGACGTCGAGCTGGTGCCGGGGGCGCTCGTATGTGTCCACGCGCACGGGCGCGACGGCCGCGGACACCAGACGCGGTCCGACGACGTTGTAGAGCATCGTCGCGCTCGCCGCGACCTCGTCGCCTGCCCAGGTGAGTCCCGCGTTCACCACGTACGGCGCATGGCCGACCATCGGCCGCTCACGCTTCGTGAGCGCCGACAGGGTGCTGTTCCCCGTGTCGATCCGGCTCTCCGTGATCGTGACGTTCGCGAACAGCGTCACATTCCTGAGCGATTCGGTGACGAAACCCGCATTCTTGCGGACATCGACCTCGATGCCGTAGTTGAACGCGGACCTGGCGTTGATGAAGCTGAGCTGCGAGGCGCCGGACGTCGCGACGTCGATCGGCTCGATGGGCTTGTCGAAGTGCTTGGCGAACGCCGCGGCGCTGATCACCTCGTCGTGGCCAGGGTACCACTCCCACCGCACGTCGCCGTTCCTGACCAGCGTGCGGACGAGACTCGAGTCGCCGAACACCTCCCGGCTACCGAGCATATCCCGGTAGCTCACCGGCGCCAGCTCCCGGTACTCGGGCCTCGCCAGGGTCTGTGAGGCCGAGAGCCTCAGCATCTGGTCGCGAGAGAGCCGGATGTTCAGCGCCAACGAGGGCAGGACGTCCGTGTTCCTCCGTTCGATGCGGATCACACCGCGGCTCGTGGGCTCGACCTCCATGTCGAGGGCCCACCGCTCGACCCGCGCCCCGGCCACCAGACGCAGCCGACTGCCCACCGCGAGATCGCCGAGCACGAAGCCGGCCGCGACCCGGTCCGTGGCCGAGTACGTCCCACCGGCCGAGTTCGGCTCGAGGGTGATCCGCGCGGCGTCGCCCTCCGTGTGAGAGCCGTAGAACAGCTCCTCGGGCGGCGCGGCGCGCTGCGACGGGCCCAACCCGCCCAGCGCGCGCAGGGTGTACGAGACGGTCCGCGCGTCCCTCCGGGTGCGTCGGAACGCGGCCCCCACCTTGACGCCCGACTCGCGCTCCACGGGCCCGAAGGCGAGCCGGTACGCGCCGTTCAGCTCGATCGCATCCTCCGCGAGACGGGAGGTCGTCCGCTTCGCCGATTCCGCAATGAAGCCGAGCCACGCGAGGGGCAGACGCTCGCCGTCCGGGGCGAACTCGTAGCCGTAGGCGAGGTCCGCACGGTCCGGCTCCACCCGCCGGACGGACGAAGACGCCACGGACCATTCTGCCCGGCCCCTGGAGCCGAGCCGGTGCTCGCCACCGAGCTGGTTCGAGCGGACGGTGTGCTCGACGTAACGCAGCATCGTCCGTCGGACGCTGTCCACCTGTTGGTACTCCTCGAGGGTGCCCCAGTCCTCGCGGGCCTCGTTCTCCGCAGCCCGGCTGTAGGTGTTGCGGAAGTACAACTTGGTGTCCCTGTCGAGCTCCACGCCGAGGTCGAGCAGCCCGCCCCACAGCACGCTCGTCACGCCGGTCGAGCCACGGAAGACGTTGTACGGGGCCGGGGTGCCGAACGTGTCCGCGGGAACTGCGCGCGCGCTCACTTCGTCCTCTCGCAGTCCATGGCTGCGGGAATACGTGAGCGAGCCCGTGTAGCCCAGCCGCCGTCCGGCGATGGCCTCCTCGCCGCCGAAAGACAGGCTGCCCGAAACCCCGGGGAAGCCCGTCGAACGGCGGAACCGCCAATTCCGAGGCAGCTTGCGGATCAGGTCGTTGATCTCCGCCTGGGTGAGCCGGCTGAAGTCCTCGATGGCCATGAGCTCCGCTGGCAACGCGCGGCGGGCCGCGGCCAGCGCGAGCGATTCACCGCCGGACGTGAACGGGACGGGCACGTCGCGCCCGATGACGAGCGCGTTCAAGCTCGTCGAGAGCGAGACCTGGACCGTGCGTCGCCCGGGGAACGACCGCGTCCGCAGATCCACCTGCGCGCCGCTGAAGTCGCCGGGCTGATCGGGCGTGAACGTCTTCGAGGTGGTGATCGTCTCCAGGAGACCCGAAGGAAAGAGGTCGAGGGGCACGACCTTCTTCTCCGGATCCGGGCTGGGCACGCGGACCCCGTTCAGTGCCGTCGTCGTGTAGCGCTCGCCCACGCCCCGCACGATGACGTACCTGCCGTCTCTCACCGTGACGCCGCTCATGCGCTTGACGGCCTGCGCGGCGTCGCCATCAGGACTCCGGGCGATCTGCTCCGACGTCGTCACGTCGATCACGGCCGCGGCGGTGCGTTGCTGCTCGAGCGCAGCAGTGACCGATCCCCGGTCCCGGGCCACGGACACCGTGATCCGATCCAGATCGAGGACGGCCGGCGTCAGCGCGACGTCTTGCTGCACCACTCGACCTGCTACCACTCGGATGCCACCGACCGTCTCCGTGGCGTAACCGAGGAACGTGACCGTGACCGCGTGCGTGCCCTCCGGGACGCGGACCAGCGTATAACGGCCGTCTGCGCCGGAATACGCGCGGATCTCGGAGCCGACGACCTCGATCCGCGCGCCCGGGATCGGCTGCCCCGTCGCCGCGTCCACGATCCGCCCCACGATCCGTCCGCCGGCATCCGTCGGATCCCGCCGCATCTGCGCCGTGACCGAACGCGCTGCCGGGAGCGTTGCGGCCAGAACGACGGCGCCGACGACGAGCAACCGTGCGAATCGTCTCATGCTCCGTTCGCCTCCGTGCATCGGACGGCCCTGTGCCGAGCGCCGTCCGTGTTGTCCTCGAGCACTGCCGCATCGCGCTGTCCGGCGGGGAACGTAGGGCTGTCGTGTTGCGAGGCGTCGTCCGCGTCGTCACGAACGGGTCACACGACGCGGGAGAGGACTGCGATCCGCGGCCGAGAGGCGAAGGAGGTTGGGGAACGAGAGCGCGAAGGGGTCGAAGGCAGACGGCACACGCCGGGGCCGGCCCGTTTCCGCTCCGGCCGGCCCCGGCATCGAACGTGTGCCGTCTCGGCAGGGTCTGGATGGGTCGAACGGCCTGTGCCAGACGGGGCCGCCTCCGCGGCCCCGTGGCTCTCACGACGGAACGACTTCCAGCAGCACCTTTCCCGAGGTCTGCCGACCCTCGAGCAGCCGGTGCGCCTCGGCCGCTTCCTCGAGCGGGAGCTTGCGGTCGATACGCACCTTCAACTCGCCCGCGCTGATCCACGAGAACAGGTCACGCGCGCGGCCCAGCAGCTCGTCGCGCGTGGCGATGTAGTCGTTGAGCGAGGCGCGGGTGAGGAACAGCGAGCCCCGGCGCGCCAGCACTCCGATGTCGAACGGCGGCACAGAGCCGCTGGACTGGCCGAACATGACGAGCATGCCGCGCCGCTTGAGCGAGTTGAGGCTCCCTTCGAACGTCGCCTTGCCCACGGAGTCGTACACCACGTCCACGCCGTGGCCGCCGCCGAAGTGCCGCGCGGCCGTGACGAAGTCCTGGTGCGTGTAGAGGACGACCTCGTCTGCGCCGGCCTCGCGGGCGAGCTGCGCCTTCTCCTCGGTGGACGTCGTGCCGATCACGCGCGCGCCCCGCCGCTTCGCCATCTGGACGAGCAGCAGGCCGACGCCGCCGGCGGCCGCGTGCACCAGCGCGGAATGCCCTTCCCGGAGCGGGAACGTGCTGTGGGTGAGGTAGTGCGCGGTCATGCCCTGGAGCATGACGGCCGCTGCGGTGTCGAGCCCGATGCCCTCGGGCACGTGCACCAGCTTCCATGCCGGCACGATCGCGTACTCCGCGTACGCGCCGCGCTCCATGGCGTAGGCCACGCGGTCGCCCGGCCTGAACTCGGAGACGCCCGGCCCCACCGCATCCACCTCGCCCGCGGCTTCGCTGCCCGGCGTGAACGGCCCCTCGAGGGCGTACAGCCCCGTGCGGTGGTAGACGTCAATGAAGTTGAGACCCGCGTAATGGACCCGGACGCGCACCTGTCCGGGACCCGGTTCGGGGACCGGCACGTCCTCGAGGCGCAGCGTCTCGGGCCCGCCGGTCTCATGGACGACGATCGCTCGCATTGTACCCCTCCACCCTTGGCCCCGCCCCGCCCCGGTCCGGGGCGGGGACACCACCCACCCCGGCTGCCCCACCCGGGCGCGGGCGGGGAGATCCAAACTTCGAATTCGAGTTCGGAGCCTTCGAATCCTCGCTCGTTCGAGGTTCCACCTGCTCGCGCGCCAGGACGCGCGCATGGGAACAGTACCCCCACCCCCGCCCTTCGTTGTCCCCGCCGTTGCGCCGCCCGCGTGGGCCGAGAGGGGCAGCGGGGCCGCCCCCGCCTCGGGGACGAGAGGGGAGGGGCGGTCAGGCCCTCCTACTCCAACCCCATCACCCGCGCGATCAGCGACGGCGGGATCGTGCCCCACTCGAGCAGCCGGTCGTGGAATACGCCGAGGCGGAATCCGGTTCCCGCTCGCGCCCGGTACAGGTCGCGCAGCCGCAGGATCTCCCGCTTGCCGACCGCGTAACTCATCGGGTACGTCGCATCGGCGCAGTAACGCCGCACCTCGATCTCGGCACTCTGCCGGTCCAGCGCGGCCTCGCGGACCAGGTAATCCACCGCCTGCTCGGGCCGCCAGCCACCCGCGTGCAGGCCGACATCCACGATGACTCGGCACGCGCGCCAGAGCAGGTCGCGGAGCTGGAACAGCCGCTCCCGCGGGTCCGTGTAGAAGCCCTGCTCCCACATCAGCTCCTCGCAGTACAATGCCCACCCCTCGGCCAGCACCGGCGTCCAGAACACGCGACGCGGCTCCGAGTCCGCTCGGTTGGCACGGGAGAGCTGGAGGTGGTGGCCCGGGTAGGCCTCGTGCAGCGCCGTGATCGTGATGCCGTAGACGCTGTGCTCGCGCAGGACCTCCTCCGCCTCCGGCGCGGGAACCGTGACGAAGAACAGGCCGCGCTGCTCCGTCTCGTGCGGCGCGGGCGGCTGGTAGGCGGCGTAGGGAATCAGCGGCCGCAGGTGCTCCGGCGTCGCCACGACGGACAGCTCTTCGCCAGGCGGCGGCGTGGCCAGTTCGCGCTCCACCACGAAATCACGCGCCCGCGCCACCGCGTCGGCATACGCGTCGAGCAGCGCATCCGCCCGGGGGTGGTCCGCGCGCAACCGGTCGTACGCGCCACGCCAGCCACGGCCGTCGCCCCCGAGCGTGGCCGCGACGTCCTCCAGCGCCCGCTCCGTCTCACGCTTCAACGCCTCGCCGTACCCGGCGAGGGAGTCTACGGTGTCCGTGAGACCGTGCGCGTAGCGCAGCCGTGCCTCGAACGAGGCGCGGCCCAGCGCAAAGTCGCCGGCGGCACGCGGCGCCAGATCCTCTTCCAGCCACCTCGCGTAGTCGGCGAGCGCTGATTCCGCGGCGCGCCGCGCGTTTTCCCACACGGCGAACTCGTGCTCGTCGTCCTCCAGGGCCCGGCCGAGGTACAACGGCAACACCCGACCCAGGAGATCGAGCCCGCTGCGCGCGACCTGCGCGCCCATCTCGACCAGCACGGGCGCCGCGTTACGCAGGTTCTCGCGGGACTCATCCAGCAGCCGAGGCAGCTCGCGCAACCGTTCGGCCACGCGCCGCGCGCGCTCGGCCGCCGGAGCATACTCCCGCACCGCGGCGAGGTAGAGCGCGTTGAGCGGGCCCTCGAGGTAGGGCAGCGGGCTACGCTCCAGCAGCCGGACCTCCTCCAGATCGTGCAGCTCCCACGCGATGCGGGAGCGCACGAGCTCCACGTCCAGCGCCTCGACCGGGCTGCTCGGCACGTAGCGCTGGAACACGTCACGGTACTGGCGAAGATGCCGCGCCTTCTCATCGAGAGACGCGGCATCGTAGCGCTCCAGTTCGCCGTCGTATTCGTGGTGGCCCGCCGCCGTGGCTTCCGTCGGGTGAGTCCGCCACCAGAAGGCGAAGAACTCGTCCAGCAGCCGATCGAGGTCGGCCATGGATGGCTCAGCTGGTGGCGCGGGCCTGCGCCGCGCCGTACTCGCGACAGCACGCGTGCAGCTCCTCGTCCGTCAACACGCGTGCGGCCTGCTTCGCCAGTGCGAAGACCCGCTGGCAAAGGCCATCGTCGTTGTGGTCGTACCCGTTCTCGGCAAGCCAGTACTTGACGTTCGACATGCCGCTCACGTGGCTGATCTCGATGACTTGCCGCTTGCCGAACAACCCTGCGGGCACGCCCGAATACACACGGTCCGCCAACCAGTCGTCCCCCTTCGCCCGCGCCTTGATGATCGCCGCCGCGTGCACGCCGGTACCCGTACGGAACGCGTCCGCGCCGAAGACCGGGTAGTTCGGCGGGATGGGCACGCCCGTGGCGCGCGAAGCCAGCTCGCAATACTCCGCAAGCCGGGACAGGTCGCCGTCGTGCAGGCCCAGGAGCTTCAGGTTCACGAGCAGCAAGTCCATCTCCGTGTTGCCGACCCGCTCACCGATGCCCAGCGCCGTTCCGTGCACACGGTGCACCCCGGCCTCGATCGCGGCCAGCGTGTTCGCGATGGCGAGCCCGCGGTCCCGGTGGCCGTGCCAGTCCACCTTCACGTCCTCACCGCTCGGCCGCACGATCTCGTCCAGGACGAAGCGAACCAGACTCCGCACGCCGGCGGGCGTCGCGTGGCCGACCGTGTCCGCCAGACAGATGCGGCGGGCGCCACACTCGATCGCTGTCGTGTACAGCCGCTTCAGCACCTCCGGCCGTGCGCGGGTGGTGTCCTCCGTCACGAACATGACGGGGAGCCCTTCCTTCACGGCGAAGGTCACCGCCTCCTCCGTCGCCCGCAGCATGCGGTCCAGCGTCCAGTCCTCCGCGTACTGGCGGATCGGCGAGGAACCGATGAACGTGCACGCTTCGATCGGAATGCCCGCCTCCTGCGAGATGCGCGCGATCGGCTCCACGTCCGCGATCACGGTGCGGGCAGCGCAGTTCGCGCCGATCGGCAGGCGCTCGCGCGCGATCTCGAGGGCCAGCGCGCGCACATCCGCCACCGCGCGTGGCCCCGCGCCGGGCAACCCGATGTCCGCCGTGTGGATGCCCAGCGCGGCCATGAGGTGCAACAGCTCGATCTTCTGTTCGATGGGGGGGTCCTGGACCGATGGCGACTGCAAGCCGTCCCGCAGGGTCTCGTCATCCAGCTCCACCACGTGCCCCGCGGGCGCAACGGGCGCACCGTCCACCCGGTTCCAGTCGTAGATCAGGTCCTCTTCCTTCATGCCTGCCCTCACGAGAGGCGAGCCCACTGGCAAGATGCCGGGGCCGTGCTTTTATTGTCAACCGAAGTCCGACGGCGCGGACGACGTCGTCGCCCGCCCCGCCGGCGACGCCGCGTCACCCACGAGAGACGGGCCATGGCCGACCCCACAGCCGAGATCGAACGCATCGCGAAGCTTCCCGAGATCGCCCGCGCGAGGCAACTCCTGCGCCAGACGGACGATGAGACGCTGGCCGACCAGGCGGAGCTGGCCGCGATCCCCGCGCCGCCGTTCGGCGAGACGCCGCGCGCGCAACGGGTGCTGGAGCGCTTCCGTGAGATCGGCCTGGAGGACGCCGCGATCGATGACGTCGGCAACGTCCTCGCCCGGCTGCCCGGCTCGGCGCGTGGCGACGCGGCGCCCGTCATCCTCTCCGCGCACCTCGACACCGTGTTCCCGGAAGGCACCGACCTCACGGTCCGCAGGAACGGGCAGAAGATCCACGCCCCCGGCATCGCCGATGACGCCCGCGGCCTCGCCGCGATCCTCGCCATCGCCCGCGTGCTCGTGCAGGCCGGCGTCCGCACCGGCGCGCCCGTCGTCTTCGTCGCGACCGTGGGCGAAGAGGGCGCCGGCGACCTGCGGGGCGTGAAGCACCTGTTCCGCCAGGGCTCGCCATGGCGCAGCGCCGCCGGCTTCGTCTCGCTGGACGGCACCGGCTGCCGCCGGATCGTGCACCGCGCCGTGGGCTCACGGCGCCTGCGGGTCACGTTCACCGGCCCCGGCGGCCACTCCTGGGCCGATTGGGGCTGCGCCAACCCCGTCCACGCCCTCGGCCTCGCCATCGCCCGTCTCGCGCGGATCGAGATCCCGTCACAGCCCCGTAGCGCGCTGACCGTCGCCCGCGTCGGCGGCGGCACCGGCGTCAACGTCATCCCTGATCGCGCCTGGTGCGAGCTGGACATCCGCAGCGAGGATGGCGCCGCCCTGCGGCGACTGGGAGCGGAGGCGGAGGAGGCGTTGCGGGCGGCCGTCGCCGAGGTCAACGGCCAGCGCCGCCGCGGCACCCGCGCCCTGGCACTCGACATCGAAGTGATCGGCGACCGGCCCACGGGCGTGACGCCGCCCGGCTCACCGCTCGTCCGCGCGGCCAGGGCAGCCACCCGCTTCGTCGGCTACGCGCCCGAGCTCGTGGCGTCCTCCACCGACGCCAACGTCCCCATCGCCCTCGGCATCCCCGCCATCGCGATGGGTGCGGGCGGTGAGTCCGGCGGGACGCACACGCTGGACGAATGGTACGCGAACGACGGCGGCGTCGAGGGTCTGGAACGCGCGCTGCTGACCGTGCTGGCCGTCGCGGGTGTGGCCTGAAAGCGCCGGCGCCCCGACGCCGCCGTCACCGGCACGCGGCTCGGGGCGCCCCGCAGATCCCGACCCCCTCGGGGCGCGGCTACGCGCGCACCACGGAATCGTCACACACGCTGACCGACCCGTTCACTCCCCGGATCACCACCCGGTCCCCGATCAGCGAGTCGTGCAGCCGCGCGTCCTCGATCGTCGCACCGGCGCCGATGATCGAGTCACGCACCGCACAGCGACGCAACGTCGTGCCCGCACCGACCGTCACGTTGGGCCCCAGCTCCACCTCCTCCAGCACCACCCCCTCCTCGACCCGTACGGGCGGGTGGATGCGCACGTTCGTCCCGCCCTCCGGCATGCGGGCGCGTCCCGCTTCCAGCACGTGCCGGTTGGTCTCCAGCAGCGTCCCGACCTCGCCGCAGTCGTACCAGCCGGCGACCTCCGCCGTGCGGATCTTCGCGCCCTTGTCGATCATGTACTGGAACGCATCCGTGATGTAGTACTCGCCCTTCGGCCCGGGCGGCCCCGCCAGCGTGTGGTCCACGCCCTCGTAGAAGAGCTCCCAGTCCCGGATGTAGTACAGCCCGATGTTGGCGAGCTTGGAGATGGGCTCCTTCGGCTTCTCGACGATCCGCTGCATGAAGCCCTGCTCGTCCGCGACGATCACGCCGAAGCGCTGGTAGTCCTCGACCTCCTTCGCCCAGATGATCCCCGCGACGTCCGGCGCTTCCCGCCGGATGAGGCCGAGGTCCGCATCGAACAGCGTGTCGACGAAGATGATCAGCACCTCCTCGTCGATGAACGGCTGCGCCAGCTTCACCGCTCCCGCCGTGCCGTTCAGCGCCGTCTGCTCGACGTAGTGCGCCCGGAACCGGGGGTAACTCGCCGCCATGTACTCCCGGACCTTTTCGCCCAGGTAACCCGTGATGAACACGATCTCCTGCACGCCCAGATCCTCGAGGTCGTCCAGGATGTAGCTCATTACGGGCTTGCCGCCCACCTCCAGCAGCGGCTTGGGTCGGACGTACGTGTGCGGCCTGAGCCGCGTGCCCATGCCGGCCAGCGGGATGACGACTTTCACGGACGGTCCTCCAGTCGCAGAAGCTTCAGGTTGCAGTAGTCCACAGGGCCACGGACCAGCGCCCCTTCGGTCCTGTATACGGCGATCTCGAGCGTGACCGCGCAGACGGCCTCGAAGACGTGGCCGCCGATCGTCGTGCAGTCCGGGCGGCTGAACACGCCGTGGACGTGGGGGAACGGCTCGCCGTCCAGCAACGCGATGTTGCCGGTGAGCGAGCACGCCTCGAGCGGCTCGTCGAAGCGGTGGCGCTCGTACTCTTGCCGCGCGAGATGATAGAAGCCCAGCTCGGTGCCCTTCACCGACCCCAGGCCCGCGAGGACGGCCGCGTCCACCTCCCGGTGGCGCGCGAACTCGATGAGGCTGCGGATCAGCTCGTCGCCGGGCTCGAGTGCAAGAACGTGGCCGAAAGACGTCTCCTGTATGTGCACGCGACGCTCCTCGGCGCGTGGGAAGCGCGAAGATAGAGGCTGCCACGCCGCGGCGTCAAATGCCGCCGCAGACGGCGCCCCCGCCCGCGGCTCGCGCGCGAGCAGGAGATCGTCTATGTTCAACAGACCGATCCGGCACCGCCGGAGGAGGAGGCACCATGAGGATGCGAGAGGACAGGATGCGGCCGCTCTGGCGTCGGGCGCCCGCGCTGATCGCCGTTCCGGCGTTGGTCGCCGGCGTGCTGCTGCCCGCGTGCGCCGCCAGGGCCCAGGAGCCCGGCGAGCCGCCCCGGCCCACGCGCGACCGCACCATCACGGTCACGGGCACGGGCGTGGTGGAGCGCGAGCCGGACCAGGCCGTCATCATGCTGGCCGTCGAGAACCGGGCGGAGACGGCCGAGGCCGCCGCCCGGGCGAACGCGGAGACCATGGACCGGGTGATCGCCGCCGTGCGCCGGCTCGGCATCGAGCGGGACCGGATCCGCACGGCGTCTTACCAGTTGCACCCGGAGTACGCCCGGGACGAGCCGCGGCCCGGGCAGACGTCCGAGCCCCGCGTCGTCGGCTACCGCGCCATGAACATGGTGCGGGTCACTGTGGACGACATCGCCCGCGTCGGCGAGGTCATTGACGCCGCCCTCGGCGCGGGCGCCAACCGGGTGACCGGCCTCAGCTTCCAATTGCGCGACCCCGAGCGTGCGCGCTTGGACGCGCTGGCGCTCGCCGTCCAGAACGCGCGCGCCGAGGCACAGGCGCTGGCCAGCGCGCTGGGCGAGACCCTGGGCCCTGCGCTCGACGTCAGCACCACGGGACGGCTTCCGCAGCCGGTGCCGTACCTGGCGGATGCGGTGCTGGCGAGGACCGCCGAATTCGCCACGGCACCCACGCCGATCGAGCCCGGCACGCTGCGCGTGGAGGCGACCGTCACCATCGTGTACCGGCTACAGCCGCGATGAGCGACTGGCGTCAACGTGTGCGCGACGGCCTCACGCGCAACATGGCCGTGACCTCGCCGTCCGCCGAGGACCCGGGCCTGCGCGGACGGACGTACGCCATCCCGTACGAGCAGGTCTGGCGCGCTGCGCGGCGCCTGGCCGACGGCGGGCTGCGGGGCTGGCGGCTCGTGGACGCCGACGACTACGACGGCCTGATTCGCGCCGAGGCACGGTCGGGCCTGCTCCGCAGGGTGGACGAGATCGTCATCCGCATCACCCTGGACGCCAACGCGCAGACGCGGGTGGACGCACGCTCGTCCTCCCGCGGCGGGCGCGGCGACCTGGGCTCGAACGCGCGGCGGCTGCGCAGCTTCTTCGCCGCGCTGGACCAGGAACTGGGCGTGCCGCCGGGCGCCGAGCCGCCGCGGCTCCCGGTGCCGCCAGCGCCCGCGAAACCGCCCGCCACCGCTCGCTCCGATGCGGGTCATTGACTTCCACACCCACCCGTGGCGGCCCCAGGACTTCACTCCCGCCAACCGGGAGTACATCGAGCGGATCTCGCCGGCGGTCCGGGAACACGGGGACCGGCTCTCGGACGTGCGCTTCGCCGCGGAGCTGCTCCGGGCCGAGGGCGTCGAGCACGCCGTCATGCTCCCGGAGCACTGCCCCGCCACGTCGGGAATGGTGAGGACCGAGACGGTGATCGAGCTGTGCGCGGAGTCGGACGGCTTCTTCCTCCCGTTCGCGTGCGTGAACCCCAACACGGACCCGGCGCCCGCCCGTCTGCTCCGGAGCTGGCTGGCCAGCGCGCCGATCCGGGGGCTGAAGCTCTACCCGTCGTACCAGTTCTTCTATCCGGACGACCGGCGGCTCTACCCCGTCTACGAGGTCTGCCAGGAGCACCGCATCCCCGTGCTCTTCCACGTGGGCACGTCCATCCTGCCGGGCACGCGGCTCAGGTACTGCGATCCGTTGCGCCTGGATGACGTGGCCGTGGACTTCCCGGACCTGCCCATCGTCATGGCGCACGGCGGCCGCGGCTTCTGGTACGAGGCGTGCGCCACCCTGGCGACCGTCCACGCCAACGTCTACATCGACGTGGCGGGCCTCGTCCCGGGGCGGCTGCTCGAGCACTTCCCGCGGCTCCAGCGGCTCGCCGACAAGTTCGTGTTCGGTAGCGATTGGCCGGCCATGCCCAAGACCGTCTCGCACAACGTCCGCGCCATCGCGGCGCTGGGCCTGGCGCCCGATGCGCTGGACCGCATCCTCTACCGCAACGCCGCACGGCTGCTCGGACTCGACGCCGCCGGCGGACAGAGCGGAGGCGGCCGTTGACGGCGACACGGGCGGCCGGTGCGCCCGGCTCCGCCGCTCCCGGACGGCCGCTGCTCCTCGAAGGCGCCCTGGTCCTCACCCTCGATGACGAGGGGACGGCCGGCGATCTCTCGGTCGCCGTCGAGGCCGGCCGCATTGCGGCGGTGGGGCCGAAGGAGGAACTCCGGCGCCGATTCCCGCGCGCCGAGCGCAAGGACTGCTCCGGCCACATCCTGTTGCCCGGCCTGGTCAACGCCCACCTGCACCCCGAGTTGCACGTGCTCAAGGGCGCGGTCGAGGAGCTCAACCTGCACGACTGGGACGACGCCGAGCACTTCGACGACGCGCTCGCGCTCCTCTCCTCACCCGAGGGCGCCTGGATCCAGCGCGCCGGCATCCGGGCCGCACTGGCAGACTGCCTGCTGACCGGCACCACGTGCGTGGCCGCCTACGGCGTCACCGTCGGCGCCGACGAGGTGACCGCCCGGGAGATGGTGGAGCTCGGACTGCGCGGCGTCGTCACGGTCCGCGATGTCCACTTCGCACCCGTGGACACCCCGCCCGGCATGCCGTCGCGCATCTACCGGCTGCACGCGGAGGAGGCGCTGACCACCGCCGAGCTGGAGGCCGCGGCCCGGGCGCACGAGCGCGGCGAGCGCATCATCATGCACGCCGCCGAGACGCAGTACCGCATCCGGCTCGTCCGCGAGAGGTTCGGCACCACGACGATCCGCCTCCTCGAGCGCTACGGCCTGCTCTCCCCGCGGATGCTGCTCTCGCACGCGCTGTACGTCGACGAGGAGGAGCAAGCGCTCGTGGCGGAGCGCGGCGCCGCCGTGATCAGCTCACCCGCCGCCGAGATGAAGCTCTCGGACGGCATCGCGCCCATCGCCGAATACCTCGCCCGCGGCGTCACCGTCGCCCTCGGCACGGACACCGCCGTCTGCAACAACTCGAACGACCTGTTCCTCGAGATGCGCCAGCTCGGCCTCGTCCAGAAGCTGCGTTACGGCGCGGATGCGGTGCCCGCCGACCAGATCCTGCGCGCGGCCACCCGCGGCGGCGCGCGGGCGCTCGGGGCGGAGGGCGAGTTCGGCGTGATCGTCGAGGGCGCATCCGCGGACCTGATCCTCGTGGACACGGCGAATCCACGCCTGCAGCCGCTCGTGCACCGGGACGGCTACTCGAACGTCGTCGCCAATCTGGTGTACGCGGCCACGGGGCAGGACGTGACGGACGTGATGATCGCCGGCCGCTGGGTCGTCCAGGACCGCCGGCTCCTCACGGCGGATGCCCCCGCGATCTGGCAGGAGCTGGAGCGCGCCGCCGTCCATCTCTACGACCGGATCCTCTGAGCCCATGACCGCCAACGCTGCCGGACCCGCGCTCCCCGACCGTCTCCCCGTCATGCCGATGCGGAGCACCATCGTCTTCCCGCTCGGCGTGCTGGGCGTGCAGATCGGCATGCGTCCCACCCTCGAGATGCTGGCGGAGAACCCCGCCGAGAGCCTGATCGTCGCTGCGGTGATCGCGCCCGGCGGGCCGGACGATCCGATCGACCCGCGAGCGCTCGAGAAGATCGGCGTCGCCGCCCGCCTCTCCGACCGCCTGAACCTGCCCGGCGGGACGGTCCAGGCCACGCTCCAGGGGCTGCACCGCATTCGCCTCGTCTCCGTCGAGGAGGCGCACGGCTTCGTCGCGCGCGTCGAGCCGGTGGTGGAGACGCCGGTCCCGGAGGACGTGGCGGACGACTTGATCGCCCGCATCCTCACCGCGCTCGAGGCGCTGGCCGCGGAGGTGGACCGCATCTCGCCCGAGGTCCCGCGCATCCTGCGCATGAACGTGGCGGACCCCGGCCGCTTCGCGGACCTCGTCGCGACGCTCGCCAACTTCAGCGCCGCCAGCAAGGACCGCATCCTCCAGCACCTGGACGTCCGCGAGCGCCTGGAGTACGTCCTGGAGGAGCTGGAAGGCCAGCTCCGACGCGTGCGCGAGGTCGAGCAGGCCAGGGATGAGGCCGCCGCACGGGAGGAGGCGCAGAAGCCGATGACGCCGGCGGATCGCGCGGCCGCGCTCCGCCACCGCATCAACATGCTGCGCGCCGAGCTGGGCGAGGTGGATCCTGTCGAGCGCGAGGTGATCGAGCTGCTGCGCCGCATCGACGCCGCGCGTCTGCCCGCACGTGCGGCGGCCGAGGCCCGCGCCGAGGTCGAGCGCCTGCGCAGCGTCAACCCCACCTCCACCGAGGCGAGCGACATCCGCAGCTACGTGGACTGGCTGCTCCACATGCCGTGGACCCAGCGGGCGACGTCCGGCACCGACGCCATCGACCTCGCCGCGGTGCGCAAGGCGCTGGACGAAGAGCTGCTCGGCCTCGACGACCCCAAGGACCGACTGCTCGACTACCTGGCCGTCGCCAAGCTCCGCGGCGACCTGCGCGGCCCGATCCCCTGCATCGTCGGCCCGCCCGACGTCGGCAAGACCGCGCTCGTCGCCGCCCTCGCCCGCGGTCTCGGCCGGCCACTCGCCAGTCTCGACCTCGGCGGCCGCGGCGAGTCCGCGCTCATCGGTACACGCCGCACCCGCTCCGGCGCGCAGCCCGGCAAGATCGCCGGCGCGCTGCGCGACGTGGGTGTGCGGGACCCCGTGTTCCTGCTCGAGGAGATGGACCAGGTCGGGCTGGGCAAGGTGGACGGCGACCCGGTCGAGGCGCTCGAGGAGATCCTGGAGTGGGATGGCCGCAGGCAGTTCGTGGACCGCTACCTCGACGTGCCCTTCGACCTCACCGACGTGCTCTTCATCGCGACGGCCCACGACTTCTACCGTGTGCCGAGCGACCTGCGCGACCTGCTCGTCGAGATCCGGATCGCCGGCTACACGCCCGAGGAGAAGGTCGACATCGCGCTCGAGCGCATGCTGCCCCGCCTGATCCGGGAGCACGGGCTCGAGCCCGACGACGTCGCCTTCGACCGCGACACGCTCTTCTTCCTGGCCCGCGGCTACGCCCGCGACTCCGGCCTCGGCCTCCTGCACCGCGCGCTGGGAACGCTGCTGCGCACCCGCGCCCGCGCGAAGGCCCAGGGCGACACCGAATGCTGGACGTTCACGCCCGAGAAGATCGAGAGCATCCTCGGCCTGCCGCGCTACATCGCGACCACGGCGGAGAGCGCGCCCGAGGTCGGCGTCGTCACCGGCCTCGCGTGGACCGCCTCGGGCGGCGAGCTCATGTTCATCGAGGCGCTCAAGATGCCCGGCTCCGGCCGCCTCATCATTACCGGCCTGCTCGGCGATGTCATGCGCGAGTCCGTGAACGCGGCGTACTCTTACGTCCGGAGCCGGGGCGACGAGCTCCAGATCCCGGAAGCGGCGTTCCGCGACTACGACGTGCACGTCCACTTCCCGGTGGGCGCCATCCCCAAGGACGGCCCGTCCGCCGGCATCGCCGTCACCCTCGCCATCGCCTCCACTCTGTCCAACCGCCCCGTCCGTCACGACATCGCCATGACGGGCGAGGTCACGCTGCGGGGCAAGGTGCTGGAGATCGGCGGCGTGAAGGAGAAGGTGCTGGCCGCGTACCGCGCCGGCATCCGGCACGTCATCCTGCCGCGCGGCAACGAGCGCGACCTGCGGGACGTGCCGCAGGAAGTGCGGGAGCGGATCGCGTTCGAGTTCGTGGACCGCATGGACGACGTCATCCGCCTCGCGCTGCTGCCCGGCCCGGAGGCCGAGGACGGCAGGAAAGAAGGCAAGCCGGAGCGAAAGAGGAAGCGCGAAGCCAGAGCGGCCACCACCTCGGCCGCAGGGGCCGCCGAGCCAGACCGCTCCGTCTCGCGCGCCGCCCGCCGCGAGGAGCGGACGCAGCGCAAACGACGCGGCAAGGAGTAGCCCGAACGCCCCCCATGGACGATCGCGCACCGCGACCCCGCACGGCGCGTCGTACCCACGGCTTCACCGAGTCCGTGATCCGGGAGATGACGCGCGTCGCCAACGAGTACGGCGCCATCAACCTCGCACAGGGCTTCCCCGACTTTCCCGCCCCCGAGGTCATCAAGGAGGCCGCGTGCGAGGCGATCCGTGCGGACATCAACCAGTACGCCGTCACCTGGGGCTCGCCACGCCTGCGCCGCGCCATCGCCGCCAAGTACGCACGGTTCTACGGGATGGAGGTCGACGAGGCGCGGGAGATCACCGTCACCTGCGGAGCCACCGAAGCCGCGGCCGCGGCCCTGCTGGCCGTCGTCGACCCCGGCGACGAGGTGGTGATCTTCGAGCCGTTCTACGAGAACTACGGGCCCGACACGATCCTCTGCGGCGCGAAGCCCGTCTTCGTCCCGCTGCCGCTCGACGGCGGCGTGGACCTGGACCGGCTCGCCGCTGCGTTCTCGCCGCGCACGCGCGCCATCGTCCTGAACACGCCCAACAACCCCACGGGCCACGTCTTCACCCGCGAGGAGCTGGAGTCCATCGCGGAGCTGTGCCAGCGCTACGGCGCCATCGCGATCACGGACGAGATCTACGAGCACATCCTCTACGAGGGCACGCACATCCCGCTCGCCGCGCTGCCCGGCATGCGCGAGCGCACCATCACCATCAGCGGGCTCTCCAAGACGTTCAGCATCACCGGCTGGCGCATCGGCACGATCGTCGCTCCGCCGGACCTCACCGCGGCGATCCGCAAGGTGCACGACTTCCTCACCGTCGGTGCGCCCGCGCCGCTCCAGGAAGGCGTCGCTGCCGGGCTCGAGCTCCTCGGCGACGACTACTACGCCGCTCTTGCCCGCGACTACGCGCAACGCCGCGACGTGCTCTACGCGGCGCTCGTGGACGCCGGCTTCCGCTGCAAGCCGCCGCAGGGAGCCTACTACATCCTCGCGGATTTCTCCGCGCTCAGCGATATGAACGACGTGGCGTTCTCCAAGTGGCTCGCGCGCGGCGGTGTGCCGGAAGGCGAGGATCGCGGCGAGGGACGCGATGCGAACGGCGTCGCGCCGGTGCCGGGGTCGAGCTTCTTCCACGACCCGACGCAGGGCCGCACGCTCGTGCGCTTCGCGTTCTGCAAGCGGATCGAGACGCTGGAGGAGGCGGGACGGCGGCTCAGGGAGCTCAAGCCGGCGCTGGCGGGCGGGGTGGGCTGAGCGGGCGTCAGTCGCCAGGGGGTGGGGATCCGCGCCGTCAGGCCGTAGGGCGGCGCGCAGCGCCGGCCTACAGTCATCTCAGATCAGGCCCCTGGCGTCCCTGCGCTCGCTCACCTCGGCTCACGCACCGGATCGTCGGCGGACGCCGCGGCTCTGAGCGCCGGCCCAAGACCTCCCGCCGCAACAACGGCACACCTGCACATGCTGCACCTTTGTTGATCGGAACAGCTCAGGACCACAGGGCGTACTCCCGGAACACGACGTTCGCCTCGGATAGCGGAATCGCAACAACGCTGATCGGATAGGTGACTTCTTCCGGAACGGTGCAGCCTCCCCCACCTTCGGGCCGGACGACATACGCAATCAGTGAATCACCGTGCTCCGTAACGAAGCACAGATGGATCCGAGGCCCCAAGTGTGATACGAAACCCCGAGCGGCGAGCAGCACCATCGTGCCGGGATCTCTCCAGTGTGCCGAGTCCGCCAGGAATGTGTGCCCGAGCAGAACCGCCTTCTCCTCGGCTGTGCGTGCCACGCAGCGCAGCGGCGTCTCGAGATCGCTGTAGATGCTCCGGTACTCGCGCGCGAGCGGCACCCGGGCGCCCACTCCCGTAATCGTGTGGCTCCACCATCCCACCGTCCGGTCCGGCCGTACGCAGAGCGAGGCCAGCGGCTCGGGAATCGGCACGGTGTCGGCGCTGGCGACCTCGTGTGACGTCACATCCGGCATTGGCTGGCCCTCCTGCGCCTCGGGCTCGCGCCCCGTCCCGCACGCCACACCTGCCGCGGCCAGCAGGCGCACAGCGGTGGAGGATCGGAACTGATGCTTCGCCGCCCGCCGCGAGCGCATGACCGCACGGTGCACGTGGCAGCGGCCATCGCGGGACAGCACTGTCGACATCGTGGGCTCCAGCGGTTCCAGGGAGGGCACGGGGGCGCGGCCCGCGACGGAGCGGCCGGGGCACGTCCGCCGTACGAAAGAGGGGGCAGCAGCGTTCAGGGAACGAACGCGCTGCCCGGGGAGAGCAGCAGCAAAATGCCTACCCGTTCAATTTCAATCAAGGCATCTCTTCAGCCGACCACCGTTCCTTTCCGAGGAGCCCATCGTCGGTGGGCTCTGCCAGGAGCGCATCTACCTCACCTCGAACACGATCGGCAGCGCGACCGACACCGCCACCGGCTTGCCCAGGTTGTACGCCGGCCTGAACTCCATCAGGTCGATCACCTCCTGTGCGATGCGGTCCAGTTCTTCGTTCCCGCTCGACCGCGCCACCGCGTGCCGCGTCACCTCGCCGTTCTCATCGATCCACAACTGGAGGAGCACCGTACCCTGGATCCCCGCGTTGCGCAGGCGCGCGGGATAGCGCCGCTGCAGGATGGACCGGATCCGCTCCCGGTTGACCAGCTCGGGCGCCACGGTGAACACGACGTGCCGCGGATCGTCCTCCGCCTCTGGCTTTGCCGGCGGGGCCGGGAGCGGCGGGATCTCCGGGATCTCGTCGAACGCGAATGCATCGAGCCCCCGTTCGCCCTCCAGCTCCACCGGGACCGGCTGGGCCAGCCGCGTAGGCCGCGGCGGGATCGCCTCCTCCGGCGGCGCGGGCCGCGTCACCGCGGGTGGCGGCTCGGGCTCCACCACGTCTGGCGGCGGCACCAGTTCCACGGAGTACAGCTCGGCTGGCGGCGCGGAGACGTCCAGCACCACCGCGAAGGACGGGCCGAACGCCAGCACCCCGAAATGGACGACGACGGCGGCGCTGATCCCGCCCCAGAACCACGCGCGGTCCTGCGCCTTGAAGCTCCCGTTGGCGTTCTGGCGTGCTGCCCCCGAGGGGGACCCCGCCCCGTTCCTCATCTCCATCCGACACCTCACCGCTCTCAACCCAACGTCCGCGGTCCCCCCGGCGAGGGCGGAGGCGCAGCAGGCGTGCCAGCGGGGCGGGCTGTCCGGCGCCATGGAGGGCGCCGGACCAGGGGGTGTGAAACGGGTCGTGCTGGCGTCAGCTCTCCCCCACGATCCAGCCGTCCAGCAAATGGATCGTGCGGTCGCCGTACGCGGCGTTCGCCTCGGAGTGCGTGACCTGGACGATCGTCGTGCCTTCCTCCTCGTTCAGGCGCTTGAACAGCTCCATGATCTCCTTGCCCTGCGAGGAGTGCAGGTTGCCCGTCGGCTCGTCGGCGAGGATGATCTTCGGCTTGGCGATGATGGCCCGCGCCACCGCCACGAGTTGCTGCTGACCACCCGAGAGCTGGTTCGGGTACAGGTCCTTCTTGGCCACGATCTGGAAGCGGTCGAGGATGTCCGCCACCATCGCCTGCCGTTGCTTGCGCGGCACGTTCCGGTAGGCCAGCGGGACCTCGAGGTTCTCCGCGACCGTGAGATCGTCCAGCAGGTGGTACTGTTGGAACACGAAGCCGATGTACTGCCGGTTCAGCTCGACGCGGCGTTTGGGATGGAGTTCGTGGACCGCATGGCCCATCAGCCAGTACTGGCCCTGCCAGCCCGCGTCCAGCATGCCCAGGATGCTGAGCAGCGTGGACTTGCCAGCGCCGGACGGGCCCATGATGGTGAGGAACTCGCCTTCACGGATGTCCAGGTCGATCTGCCGCAGGACGTACGTGCGTCCCGCCTTCGTCTCGTAGTACCGCTCGACGCCGCGCAGCCTGATCATCGTGATTCGGCCCGGGGTGTGTCTCTGGAGGTGTTCCGCGCGACGGCGCGTGGAGCCGACGATGCCGGCCCCGCTCCCCGCGCGTGGGTCCACCCTGGGGGAGGAAAGCAACGTGCCAGGATGTGCGGGTGAAGACAAGTGGTTGTCGGACAAGCGCAACGCCCCATCGGGCGCGGACGGCGCCGGCCCGGCCCGCGTGCCCCCGTGGGACGGAGCTTCCCGCACGCGGACACACCGGTCCGGCGCCCGGCCACCGGACTCGGCCCGTCCAGCCCGGACGGAGTCACTGAAAAAAGCCGGGCCCACACCGGCACGACCGGCATGGGCCCGACTCGGCCGGGGCGGTACACCGCGGAGCCGCCCCGCTCCGGCATGGGGCGAACCCTGCACGGTGGGCCGCAGTCGGCCCGGGGATGGAGTGGGGCGAGGGGCCGTGTGCGCGCGTCCTCTCCCCAGTACGACGCGCAACTGTCTCATCGCGCCCGACCCAACGCCCCGAGCCCCGTCCCCGTCCGCCCCGGACCGGGCACGCGAACGCGAGACGACGCGTCGCCCGCCCGGGACGGCCAGGCAACAGGGCCGGAGGTCAGGTCCTCGGGCGCGGCGTCGTCCCCGAGTAGTCGATCACCAGCGAGACACGCCGGTTGAGCATGGCTTCCTCGTTCCGGCCCGCCTTGCCCGGCGCGACCTGGCGATCCCGCGCCTCACCGTAGCTCACCGTGCGGACCTGGTCCGCCGGGAGGCCGCCCACCGTCGTCAGGTACTCCTTCACCGCCTCCGCCCGGGCCTTGCCGAGACGCAGATTGTACTCCGCGCTGCCCGCCGGGTCCGTGAAGCCCTCCACCGTCACCAGCGCGTTCGGATAGTACTGCTTGACCACGGCCGCGAACTTGTCCAACACCGGCTTGTCCTGATCCCGGACCTCCGCACGGTCGAACTCGAAATGCACGGGCACGTTGAACGAGAGCATGCCCTCCAGCCGCTGCACCGTGACGTTGAACTCGTTGCGCAGCGCCTCGAGATCCCGGTTCAGCGCGTCCACACGCGCGTTGACCTCGTTGATCCGCTGCGTGAGCGACTGCGTCACCGCCTCGTCGCCGGCCTGCATCTCCTGCCGTAGGCGGGCCAGCTCGGCGTGCATCTCATCGCGCTTCGCGTAGCCGCACGACGACGCGACTCCGGCGAGCGCGAGTACGCCCAACGTGGCCATACGGCCGACTCCCCGATGCCACCTCTGCATGGCTCTCTCCTCCTCTTGTGGTGTGATCTCCCCTTCAGGCGCCCAGCGCCTGCTCCGGAGACAGCCCGCGCCTCCGTCACGCGCTCGCTCGCTGTCCCCTCCTCTGGACGCCTTGCCGACCTGGCGCGAACACCCGCCGGCTCGGACACGGGTACAGCGGATCCCCGGGCTGTGCAAGAATCGGCAGAAACCGCTGCCGCGATCGAGGCCTCCACGACCTCTCCCGCCAAGTCGTCCCCAAGCGGCGCATTGTTGGATGCAGGTCACGTGCCATCGTGAAGGCATAATCCACAACTGTCGATATCGCAACAGCTTACGAGATAACATTCACCGACGCTCGCCGCGTCCCCGCATCCGCGCCGCGTCGGACACCTCCTCGCGACGGCCCGCGCGCTGGGGGATGAATTCCCTCGTTTTTTGCTCTCGCGCCGCACGCTCCGCCGGCCGCGGCGCTCCTCGGCGTCAATCTTGCACCTGCTCCAGGCCACCGGGTGGGGCGGAGATGGAGGTGATGACGGCTCAACGGTGCGAGGAGGCGCCATGCGACGTCTATCCGTCCTGTTGTTGGTTCCGTTCCTGAACGTTCTCGCGGCGGCGCGGCCGGCGGCCGGCCAGGCCTGGGACGCGCCGAGCTTCATGCCGTCGCATCCGGTGGACGAGCTCGGGGTGTTCGTGCTCGATCCGCCGTTCAGTGAAGTTGGCCTGGTCGGGCTCTGGCGCCAATCAGGAAATCTCGGACTCGGTGTCAGGGCCGGCATCCTCGACCAGGAGTTCGACGGCACCGCGTTCGTCGTCGGAAGCGAGTTCTTCGCGCCCTTGCTCCGGGCGGCGCCGGGCTCGCCGCTCGAAGCGCTGCTGGTGCTGGGAGCGGGCGCGACGTTCGCGGACGGGATCCTGGCCCGGATCCCGCTGGGGGTGAGTGTCGGCGCGCAGTTGGGAGACGCGGACGGCGACGTGGTATTCACGCCCTACGTGCATCCCCGTGTGGGGTTGGAGATCCTGGCCGACGATGACGACAGCGTCACCGAGGTCGCGTTCATGGTGGACTTCGGGCTGGACGTGCAGGTGACGCGCTCGGTGACGCTGCGCGCCGCGTACACGTGGGTGACCGGCGGAGTGGACGACCGGTTCGCCAACGGCAAGAACGCGCTGGGCGCCGGCTTGGCCATCCGGTTCGGGAGGCCGGTGCAGGTGCGCTGAGCGGAAGGAGGAGGGCACGCGTGGTCGAGGCCGTCAAGCTGTGGAACGAGCCGAACAACCTCTCGCACTGGGATTTTCACATCGACGAGGACTGGGCCATGTTCGCGGCGATGGTCCGCTCGGCGGCGAAGGCGATCGCCGAGGAGCGGCCCGGCCTCACCCGCGTCTTGGGCGGTATCTCGCCCATCGACCCCGGCTTCCTGCTGAACCTGGCGGGCAAGGGCGTGCTGGACGCCGTGGACGCGGTGGCGGTCCACGGCTCCCCCCGGACTGGAACCACTGGACGATCCACGAATGGCCCGACAAGCTCGCGGAGGTCCGGGCCGTGACGCCGCGCCCGATCTGGATCACGGAAGTCGGGGCGTCCAGCTTCGGCGCGGAGGAGGTCCAGGACTTCGGGCTCCGACGCAGCGCCGAGTCGCTGCTCGGCCGCGCGGAGCGCATCCACTGGTACAGCCTGCTGGATCTGCCGCGGGCCTGGCCGGCGACGACACGGCACCGCGAGGCCGAGGGCTCGGCGTACTACCGCCACTTCTACATGGGTCTCGTGCGTGAGGATGGCTCGCCCAAACTGGCGCTTCGGCGCTTCGCCGACTACACACCGGAGCTCGGCATCTGCCAGTGGTTCCACTTCGAGGACCCGCGGCTGGACGATGCCGTGCGCTGGCCGCGCCGGCTCGGCGCGAAGTACGTCCGGACCGGCCCGAGCTGGGCGGACAGCCATCGCCCGGGTTGGGAGGCGTGGTTCGACCGCCAGATGCGCGCGCTCGACGAGTTCACCGTCACACCGACGTTCTGTTTCACGCCGGAGTCGTGCGGCATCCGGGCGCATCACACCAGCCCGCCCCGGGACGTGGACGAGTTCGCCGATTTCTGTGTGCGGATGGTCCGGCGCTACGCGTGAGGCCGGCGCGCGCGGCCGAGCGCCGCATCCAGCTCGGCACGCTCCCAGCGCGCCGCCTCGGGCAGCGGTTGGTGGGCGGGTTCGCAGAGATAGATCTCGTGGCCCGGGTAGCCGACGATGCGCAGCCCCGTCGAGCGCAGCATGGCTTCGACTCCGGCGTGGTTGGGCACCCACCAATTCGTCGGATCACCCGCAAACCGCCCCTCGATGAACGCCATCTTCGGCCAGCCCGGCTCCAGGAAAGCGTCGCGGTCGTCGATCTCACGGTCGCCCGTGTCCGGATACACATCCGTCCCCGGCAGTGTCAGCGTCTGGGAAACCAGCAGCCGCCGCGCCTTCTCGGCGACATGTCCAGACCGAGCAACGGGTAGCGGAGGTGGTAGAAAACACCCATGAACAAGACGAGGTCGAAGCGCTCGGTCGAACGTCCCAGCTCGTAGAGCTGCGCGTGGCGGAACTCGATCTGCGTCTCGCCGAATCCGAACTGCGCGCGCGCCCAGCGCGCCTGCTCGAGGAAGTGGAGGCCGCCGCGAGCTCCAGCATCTCCGCGGCCGGGTCCGCGATCGCCACGATTTCCGCCAGCCCACTGTGCGCCACCGCCTGCAGCCGGTTCCGCCCGATCCAGCCGACGCCCAGGAAGCCGAGCCGCGGCCGCGCGACGGGCGCCTGTGGCTCGGCGACCGGTGCCGCGGCCGACGAGCCGGGTCTCGCGACCGAGCCCACCCTCGCGCCAGCCCGCCCGACCAGCATCTCGCCTCGCTCCCTCACGGCAGCACCAGCGCCTTCATGAAACCCGCCGGCCGCTCCCGCAACGCATGCAGCGCTTCGCCGATCCGGTCCAGCGGGAACGTGTGGGCGAACAGCGGCGTCGGATCCAGGTCACCCGACGCCACCGCCTCGACCGCCTCGGCGCGGCCCCAAACCCTCGTGGCCCGGCACGCCCGCCGGCTGCGGGTACTCGAACCAGTTCCGGCCCTCCCAGACCGCCGCGTTCGAGCCGCACACCCCACTGCCTTCGATGCGGATGAGCACTTCGCCGGCGCCGGGCTCGGGGCGGGCGAGCCGCGTCAAGCAGACACGGCCAGGGGCCGTGATGACCGCCGCTGTCATCTCGCGTCGATCGCCGCTCATGCCCACTCGCTCGCCGCGACCTTCGGGGAGGTCGAACGCATCCAGGAGGTCGTCGATGTAGAGCACGTCCCTGACTTGCCGGCCATCGCCGTAGACCGTGATCGTGCCGCCGTCCAGCGCGCGCAGCGCGAAGTGCGCCACCCAGCCCTGATCCTCCGTCTCGCACTGGTGGGGTCCGTAGACGCAGCTCATCCGGAGCACCACGGCCGTGAGCCCGAACGATCGTGCGTAGTCCAGCACGTACTGGTCGGCCGCGCCCTTGGAGCAGCCGTACGGCGTGTGGAACGCGAGTGGCCGGCTCTCGCCGATGCCGTGCTCCCGGAGCTCACTGTCCGCGGGCTCGTAGCGGCCCGGGCGGCGCAGCAGCTCGCTGTCCTCCAGCCCACCGTACACCTTGTTCGTCGAGGTGTAGATCAACGGCGGCGGGTCCGGCAGGTGGAACACCACGCCCGCCTCCGCCACCGCCCGCGTCACGGCCGCCTCATCCCGGACATCCGCCACCTCGACCCGCACGCCCGCGGGGTGTGTCCCGCGCAGCCACTTCACGTTCAGCTCCACACCCGGCCGCGAGAGGTTGTCCAGCACCACCACGCTCTCGCCCCCGGACAGCAGCCGGTGCGCCAGGCTGGTGCCCACGAAGCCTGCGCCGCCCGTGATCAGCACCGGCCCGGTCACCGGCCCCGGCCGCACAGGCCCCAGCCGCTGTCCGTGCCGCAGCTCGTACATCCTTCCGCCCGTCATACCGTCACCCCCCTGGCCGCTAGCTCCGCCCGCGCCTCCTCCACGCGGTCCTGCGCGAGCTGACCGTCCAGCCAGCCGGCCAACTCCACCAGCCCGTCGTCCAGCGACACGCGGGGCGCGTAGCCCAGCACCTCCCGCGCCCGCGTGATGTCCGCAGAGCGGTGCCGGATGTCGCCCACGCGATACTTGCCCGTGATCTCCCCTTCCAGCTCCGGCCGACCCAGCGCCCTCGCGACCCGCGCCGCCACGTCGCGGATCGTGGAGGCGCGGCCGCTCCCGACGTTGAACACGCCGCCCGCCGCCTCCGACCGTTCCAGCGCCAGCACGCACGCGGGCGCGACATCGTGAACGCTCACGAAGTCCCGTTTCTGGAGCCCATCCTCGTAGATCAGCGGCGCACGCCCGTTCAGGATCCGCGCCGCGAAGTTCGCCAGCACCCCGGTGTACGGGTTCGACAGCGCCTGCCGCGGACCGAACACGTTGAAGAACCGCAACGCCACCACCGGGATGCCGTACGCCGCTCCGATCATCAGGCACAGCCGCTCCTGGTCGTGTTTCGAAAGCGCGTACACCGACGCCAGGTTCGGGCGCTTCCACTCCGGCGTCGCCACCGGTGTCAACGCCTCGCCGCCCGGGCCGCGGACCTCCCACTCGCCACGCCGGAGCTGCTCTCTCGTCCGCTCAACGGTCTCCACCACTCCCGTCGCAGAGCGGTACAGCCCCTCGCCGTAGATGCTCATGCTCGACGCGACCACCAGCCGCTCCACCGGCCGCTCGATCAACGCCTGTAGCAGCACCGCGGTCCCCACGCCGTTCACGCGGGTGTACTGCGCCACCTCGTACATGCTCTGGCCGACGCCCACCATCGCCGCGAGGTGAAACACCGCGTCCACGCCTTCCAGCGCCCGGCGCACCGTCGCCGCATCGCACACGTCCCCGACCACCAGCTCGACCTCCTCGTTGAGGTAGGCCGGCCGGCGCTCGCCCCGTGCACCTGCGGCGACAGGTCGTCCAACGCGCGGACCCGGTACCCCCGGTCAACGAGCACGTCCGCGACGTGCGATCCGACTGAAACCGGCCCCACCCGTGATCGACACCCGTCGACTCACTTCCGCCACCTCCTCCGTCCGGCACGTGACGATTGGCGGCCACGACTCGCCACACGCGATCCACGCACACGGGCGGCTACGGCGCCGCGGGGACGCCCGCAGCTCCCCGGCCGGGCACGGAGCCCGGTCGTTTGACTCACATCGCGTTGGTGATCGGAATCCCTGTGTGCGGAGACGACTCCGCCGTCAGCGGCGCTGTCGAGGCTGCCCCCGACGGCTCGTGGCGGCCTGCTTCGGCGCAGCGGTCGAGCCGGGCTCGCCGCCCCTCGACGGACTCACATCGGCACCGCGGGAATTGCAATCATTGTGCCGATGACCGGTGATGCATCCAGTCGCGGCGTCCAGGCCGCCACTGCCTCACACGTCCGGTCTCGGGAGCCTGCGTCGACGTTGTACCACCTGGCGGCCGGGCTTACATTGCCGCTGTAGACCCGCATCCCTCGCGCGATTCACCCACCGGGGACACCGATGGCCGTGAGCGGACCTGGAACGGTCGCTCGCCTCGACTTCGCCACCGGGCGCTACGCCGCACACCGCCGTCCCGTCGACCCGGGGGCTGCAGGTCCGCAGCCGCCGCCCGAGGGCCCCGGCGACGCCCCGCCCCCCGGCACGCAGGCTCCGGCGCGAACCCGTGCACTCCCAGCACCCGCGACCCTATGACTGAGGCTGCATCCGTTGGTGCCGCACGGCCCTCGTGGTCCGAGGACGCCCACCGCTACCTGGCCGCCATCGTCGAGTCGTCCGATGACGCCATCTTCGGCAAGACGCTCGAAGGCATCATCACGAGCTGGAACCGCGGGGCCGAGCGCATCTACGGCTACACGGCCGAGGAGGTCATCGGACAGCCCGTGTCGATCCTCGTCCCGCCTGAGATGGAAGACGACGTGCCGGCGCTCCTGGAGCGCCTCCGCCGCGGCGAGCGGATCGACCACTACGAGACGGTCCGGAGGACCAAGGACGGACGCCGGCTCAACATCTCCCTCACCATCTCGCCGATCCGGGACGACCAGGGCCGCATCATCGGAGCATCCACCTTCGCGCGGGACGTGACGGCTCAGGTGCAGGCGCGTCGCCAGCTCGAGGAGAGCCGCAGGCAGCTCGAGGAGCTCAACATCGAGCTGGAGCAGACCATCGAGGAACTCGAGCGGCAGCGCAACGCCGCCGAGGCCGAGGCGGAGCGGATGCACCGCCTCCACCGGGTCGCCAGCGCGTTGACCGCCTCCCTCGAGCCCGAGCGGGTTATCGAGGCCATCGTCGATGAGGCCATCGCCGCGTTCGACGCCCGCGCCTGCGGCGTCGTCGAGCTCTCCGCCGACGGGCGCGAGCTGGCCGTCGTCCAGTCCCGGGGCTACGCGCCCGAGCGGCTGCGGCCGTTCATGCGGATCCCCCTCGACCGGCGCGGTCCCACACGCGACGCCGTGGTCAACGGAGAGCCCGTGTTCATCGGCTCGCCCGCCGAGCTCTCGGAGCGCTATCCCGGGATCACCCCGCTCAGCAGCCGCGACTGCGCCTGGATCGCGCTGCCGCTCCAGGCTCGCGGGCGCACCATCGGCGCCCTCGCGCTGACCTTCGATCGCCCCCACGAATTCACCGAGGCGGACCGTACGTTCGCGGCGATGCTCGCGAGCCAGTGCGCGCAGGCCCTCGACCGCGCGCACCTCTACGCGTCGGAGCGCCAGGCGCGGGAGCTCGCCCAGGAGGCCAGCCGCGCCAAGTCCAACTTCCTGGCCGTCATGAGCCACGAGCTGCGCACGCCGCTGACCGCGATCCTCGGCTACGGCGCACTGCTCGAGGACGAGATCGTCGGGCCGCTCAACGAGCAGCAGCGGGTGCAGGTACGGCGCATGCGCGAGAGCGGGCGCCACCTGCTCGGCCTCATCGATCAGATCCTCTCGCTCTCCCGCATCGAGGCCGGCCGGGAGCTCGTGGACGCGCAAGCGGTGGACGCCGCGAAGCTCCTCCGCGACGTCGCCACCATGGTCCGGCCGCTGGCCAGCCGCGCGGGCCTGGCCCTCGAACTCGAGCTGCCGGACGCGCCCGTGGAAATGCACTCCGACGGCGGCAAGATCCGCCAGATCCTCCTCAACCTCGCCTCGAACGCCATCAAGTTCACCGAGCGGGGCGCGGTCCACATGCGGCTGCGCAACGACGGAGAGACCGTCGAGTTCCACGTCGTCGACACCGGCCCCGGCATCCCCCCGGAGGACCGGTCGCGCATCTTCCACCCCTTCGAGCAGCTCGACCAGGGGACGACCCGGGCCAAAGGCGGCGCCGGCCTCGGCCTCAGCGTGAGCCTCGAGCTCGCCCGGCTGCTCGGCGGCGAGATCGCGCTGGAGAGCGAGCCGGGCCACGGCAGCACGTTCATCCTCCGGCTGCCGCGGGTGTGGCGCGACGATGACCGCCCCTGACCCCTCCCGCGCAACGGAACCCTGCGGCGGCCCGGCGGCCTCGGAGCCCTCCTTGCGCGCCGCCGCCGTCCCCCGTATCCTTCTGTCAACCCATTTGTATGCAAACTCTCCTCGCGTCCGGGGCGATCGTCGTGTACAGGCAGCGTGTCGCAACCGCGTACGCGCACATCCGTGAGCTGATCGTCACCGGGCGCCTGCCTCCGGGCGCCCGCCTGGTCGAGACCGAGCTCGCCAAGCGACTCGGGTTCAGCAGGACCCCGATCCGCGGCGCGCTCCGGCTCCTGGCGCGCGAGGGGTACGTCAAGGCGGAAGGCACCGAGCGCCATCGCATGCGGGTCGCTCCGCTCTCCCTGGAAGACGCTCGAGAACTCTTCGAGATCGTCGGCGCCATCGAAGGGCTCGGCGCGCGAGCCGCCGCGCGCATCCCGGAACGCAAACGCGCGCGCCTCGCCGCCGAGCTGCGCAGCATCGACGAGGCGTTGCTCGAGGCCGCCGCCCGGGATCCCGTGGACCCGGCGGAAATCTTCGAGCTGTTCACCCGCTTCCACCTCCGGTACATGGAAGCGGCCGCCGGCCCGCGGCTACGCGCCCTGCACGACGCGATCAAGCCCCAGGCCGAGCGGTATCGACGTCTCTACTGTACATCACCGGAGGGCCGCGTCGCCGCGTCCGTCAGCGAGCATGCCAGGATCATCGAGGCGATCGAGCGCGGCGACGGCGAGGCGGCCCGCGCCGCAGTGGAAGAGAACTGGCGCAATGCCGCCGAACGCATCGCCAGTTCGATCCCCCGTGCTCCTGCCAGCTCCACGCTCCCCGTCACGACCGTGTGACCCTCATCACCTCCCCGACCATGGCGGTTGGATACAACCTGGGCGCAAGCGCGCCCCAGCGATACCTCCAGCAGCGTTGGCAAGGCGCCACACCACGACGCCGTTCGCACGGGAACCGGCCCGTACCCCTGAATCCGGCCGCGTTCCTTGGATGCATAACCCTCCCGGACGCCGGACGCCCTCGACAGCGCCCGGCGTCGGCCGGCAGCGCGGCTCGGGCCGCCCTGTCCCCGGCCACTCGCGTGCCCGAGTCGCGGATGCGGTTCGCGGCAGTCAGTGGACCCAACAACTCTGGAGGAGGCTGCACCATGAGTCGAGGATGCTGGCTCAGGACCTCTCTCGCAGCCGCGCTCGCCGCGACGGTGCTGCTCGGCACACCGCCCGGCGTCACGGCGCAGGAAGGCACCATCCGCGGCGTCGTCCAATCCGAACGCACGCTGCTCCCCGTGCCCGGCGCGCAGGTGGAACTCGTCGGCACTGGCCGCGCCGTGGTCACGGACGCCAGCGGCCGCTTCATGTTCGTGGGCGTGAGCGGCACGCAGGCCACACTGCGGGTCACCATGCTGGGCTACCGGACGGTGGACCACGTGGCGCGGGTCGGGGACATGAACGTCGTCATCCGGCTCGCCGAAACCGCGATCGAGCTCGATCAACTGGTCGTCACCGGAACGGCCGGCGGGACGCAGCGCCGCGCCATCGGGAACTCGGTGACGCAGATCCGCGCCTCCGAAACCGTGGAGCTGGCGCACGTGGCCAACGTCCAGAGCCTCCTCAACGCGAGGGCGCCGGGCCTGGTCATCACCCCCGGCACCGGCATGGTCGGGTCGGGCTCCCAGATCCGGATCCGCGGCTCCAACAGCTTCTCGCTGTCGAACCAGCCGCTGCTCTACGTGGATGGCGTGCGTGTGGACAACGCGCAGGCCACGGGGCCGGCGGTGCAGGATTTCGGCTCGAGCGTCATCTCGCGGATCAACGACTTCAACCCGGATGACATCGAGAGCATCGAGATCATCAAGGGTCCCGCCGCGGCGACGCTGTACGGCACCGAGGCGTCCAACGGCGTGATCCACATCATCACGAAGCGCGGTCGCCAGGGCGCCCCGGCGTGGAACCTCACCATCCGCCAGGGCGCGAACTGGTTCATGAACTCCATCGAGCGGACGCCCGTCAATTACTGGAAGGACCCGAACACCGGGATCATCCACTCCATCAACCTCGCCAAGACCGAGAAGGAGCGCGGCACGCCGCTCTACCGCACCGGCCACGTGCAGGGCTACTCGTTGAGCCTGAGCGGCGGGTCCGCGGACGTGCGTTACTACCTGGCGGGAGACTTCGACAACGAAGAGGGCGCACAGTGGGACAACAGCCAGCGGCGCGCCAGCCTGCGGGCGAACCTCAACATCATGGCGTCGCCCACGCTCGAGCTCGCGGCCAGCGTCGGCTACACGGGCGGTCGTACGTACCTGAGCTGCGAAGCCGGCTGCGGCGGCGTGACCTGGGCCTCGTACTTCTCCACGCCGGAGCGCGCACAGGGCAACCTGAACCCGGATCCGCGCGGCGCCCGTAGCCAGCCGCCCGAGTACTACAACGAGGCGTTCACCGACTACCAGGACCTCGCCCGGTTCACCGGCAGCCTCCAGCTCAACCATCGGCCGGTGAGCTGGTTCCACCAGCGCCTCACCCTCGGGCTCGACGACGTGCGCGAGGACAACCAGAGCATCACGGAGAAGTCCGAGCTGCTCCTGCTCTGGTCGCCGACCGCCCGCGGCGGGAAGTCCGTCAGCCGCCGCGACGTCATCAACCACACGATCGACTACAGCGGCACCTTCCAGTTCGCGGTCAACCCGCGGCTGACGTCCAACACCTCGTTCGGCGCGCAGTATTACCGCCGCTACAGCGAGTTCGTCAGCGCTCAGGGCGTGGACTTCGCCACCCCCGGGCTCCGCGTCATCAACGCGGCCGCGGAGACCTACGGCGGCGAGACCTACAGCGAGAACGTGACGGTCGGCGTCTACGGCCAGCAGCAGTTCAATTGGCAGGACCGGCTGTTCGTGACCGCGGCGCTGCGCGCGGACGACAACAGCGCGTTCGGCGAGGAGTTCGACCTGGTCTGGTACCCGAAGGCCTCCCTCGCCTGGGTCGTCAGCGAGGAGCCGTTCTGGGGTCTGTCCCAGGTGAACGCCCTGCGCCTGCGCGCCGCCTACGGCGAGGCCGGCCAGCAGCCCGGCGCGTTCGACGCGCTGCGGACCTACGCCTCGGTGCCCGGCCCGAACGACATCAGCACGGTCACGCCCTCTTCCGTGGGCAACCCGAACCTCGGCCCCGAGCGCAGCAGCGAGATCGAGCTCGGCTTCGAGGCCGGTCTCTTCGAGGACCGCATCGGCGTGGACTTCACCTGGTACAACCAGACCACGCGGGACGCGATCCTGCTCCGGCCGAGCGCGCCGTCCACCGGCTTCCCGGGCTCGCGGTACGTGAACATCGGCAAGGTCCGCAACCGCGGCTTCGAGGCCTTGGTGCGCGGCACGCTGCTCGCCCGGCCGTCGTTCACGTGGGATGCCACCTTCTCCGTCGCGCGCAACGAGAACAAGATCCTCCACATCAGCGATGACGAGGATCGCATCGTCGTGAGCGGCGACTTCGGCGTGGAGCACCGCGTCGGCTATCCGCTCGGTGCCTGGTTCCACCGCCGCGTCGTCAGCGCGCAGTTCGATGCCGACGGCCGCGTGATCCTCGAGAGCATGATGTGCGACGACGGCGAGGGCGGCACGACGCCGTGCTACAACGAGGAAGGCGCAGTGGTGGCCCCCGCCGTGTACCTCGGTCGCGGGGAGCCGAAGTACGAGGGAACGATCTCGACCACGCTGGCGATCGGGGAGCGGATCCGGATCTACGGTCTCATGGACTTCAAGGCGGGGTTCAAGAAGTGGGACCACGTGACCCGCGTCCGCTGCTCCCTGTACACCGTCTGCCACGAGAACGTGGAGCCGCTCCAGTACGTGGACAAGGCTCCGGCCCGCCTGGCCGCGTACCAGACCGGTGCGGTGTTCGGGGCGGAGTACATTCGGGACTCCAAGTTCCTGCGGCTGCGTGAGGTGTCGGTCGGCTACACGCTGCCCACGGAGTTCGCCCAGCGCTTCGGCGCCACGCGTGCGTCCGTGACGCTGGCCGCGCGCAACCTCCACACCTGGACGCCCTGGACCGGGATGGATCCGGAAGCGCGGTTCCTGAGCGGCTCGCGCGGTGGGTTCGGGCCGCTCGAGCAGAACCACCTGCCGCAGCTCACGTCGTTCGTGACGACGATCAATCTGAGCTTCTGAGGAGGGGCGGACGATGCGACTCCACGGAATCGAGGGCATGAGGATGGCCCACGCGAGCTTCTCGACACGGCGCGCGCCGTTCGCGCGGGTGCTGCCCGCGCTCGCCCTGGTCGCCGCGCTCGGCGCGTGCAGTCTGCTGGATGAGGCGCTCGAGGTCGAGGCGCCCCACCTCATCGACGCCAGCGACATGGAGCATCCGCAGAACGCGCGGCTCCTGGTGACCGGCGCGATCGCGGACTTCGAGTGCGCGCTCGGCGCCTACATCGTGAACAGCGGCCTGCTCGGCAACGAGCTGCGGGACGCGTCGGTCACGGCCGCCCGCTTCCCGCTGGATCAGCGCACCATCACCGAGACCTCGCCGTACGGCACGAACTCCTGCACCGGCAATCCGCCGGGCATCTACACGCCGCTCTCGACGGCGATCTGGACGTCCAACAACGCGCTGAAGAAGCTCAGGGAGTGGACGGATGAGCAGGTCCCCGACCGCATGGACCTGATCGCCCAGGCCGCGGCGTACTCCGGCTACAGCCACGTCCTCATGGGCGAGGGCTTCTGCTCGGCGGTCATCGAGGAGAACGGCCCGGAGGTCACGCCGCAGCAAGTGTTCCAGGTCGCCGTCGAGCGCTTCACGGAAGCGATCGAGGCGGCCCGGGCGGCGGGCAACGAGGACATGGAGCACCTGGCGCTGATCGGCCGCGCCCGCGCCCGGCTCAACCTCGGGGACCTGGCCGGCGCAGCGGCGGACGCCCGGGCGCTGCTCGCCTCCGACCCGCGGTACACCAAGGTCGCGACGGCCTCGAGCACCGATGCCCGGCGCTACAACCGCGTCGGCGACGAGTTCTACGGCGGCCGGATCACCGTGGACCCGTCGTACTTCGACCTGACGGTGGACGGCGTGCCCGACCCGCGCGTGCGCGTGATCAACACGGAGACGAAGGGGCACGACGGCGCCACGATCGTGCACATTGTGGCGAAGTACGGCGAGACCCGGTCGGCGGCCATGCGGGAGGTGCCCGTGCCCGTGGCGAGCTGGCGCGAGGCGCACCTGATCATCGCGGAGGCCGAGGGTGGCCAGGAGGCCGTCGACCGGATCAACGTCCTCCGGGACCATTGGGGCCTGCCGCCCTTCTCGAGCACCGACCCGGACGAGATCCGGGCCCAGATCATCGAGGAGCGCAAGCGCGAGCTGTACCTCGAGGGCCATCACCTGAACGACCTGCGCCGGTTCAACATCCCGAACACGCCCCCGGCGGGCACGCCGTACCGGCAGGGCGGCGTGTACGGGAACGTGCGGTGCTTCCCGCTGCCGCTGGTCGAGAAGAGCAACAACCCGACGCTGCGGGGGTCGTGAGGTGAACGACGGCGCCGGCTCTCGTCGAGAGCCGGCGCCGTCGCGCCGCGTGCGGCTGGCTGCGAGGCCGGCGGCGTACGTGCACGCCGCCGGCCTCGGCCGTTCACGCCGGGCCCCACGCCGTCACTCGGCTCCGCCCCTGGCCGCTCCCTTCGCGGCGAAGTCGTTCGTCGCGAACACGTCCGCGATGATCGACTGCTCGATGAAGCTCCGCTGACCCGACTTCGTGGGCACGCGCACCACCAGGTGGACCTCGCCCGCCGTCGGGATCTGGATCGTCACCCGCGGCTCGACCGTCGGCACGTCGAGCCCCTTCTGCCGGCTGAGCTGCTCCATGTAGCGCCGGACATCGTCCAGGTACGGCGCACAGTGCCGGTTCGCGGCTTCGAGCAGCGCCTTCCGAGCGCCGCGCCAGTCGTCCTCCCGCTTGAACGGGATCGTGAAGACGTGGAGGATGTAGTCGTGTGTGTAGCTCTCGTTGATGACCGGCTCGGACAGGAACAGTGCGTTCGGGATGATCACCACGCGGCCGGTCCGCTGGTGGATGTTCTTGCCCGGCCCGACCTCCAGGATCGTCGTGGTCAGCAGGTTTTGGTCGATCACGTCGCCCCGCAGATCCTTGATCTGGATCCGGTCGCCGATGTTGAACGGGCGCGTGACCGTCTTCACGATGGTGCCCATGAGGCACAGGATCAGCTCCTTGGTCGCGACCACGAACGCGACCGCGATCGCGACGATGGACAGGGCGATCGTCCGCAGCTCCTCGCCCCAGACCATGACGAGCCCGAGGAGCAGGAGCAGCACGAGGCCGTTCCGCGTGCGCACCAACCAGCGTCGGCGCAGGTCAGGCGCCTCGACGTTGCGACGGATGTAGCCGGACGCCAGGCGATGCAGCACCACGACCGTGACCACGAGCACGGCCGTGCTGATGAGCAGACGCGGGAGCGTTCCCGAAGCCGAGAAGACAGCCGGCATCGTCGAGTATCCCGTGTGGTTGAGTCCTTCGGGCGGGTCGCCTCGGTTCCCCTGAACGAAAGCGGATGGACCGACGGGGCTCCACCGGTCGCCACATCGATGGAAGCCACAGGAGAGCCGGCGATCCGCGAGGCGAGGAATCTAGCGGGGTGCTGATGGAAGTGGAACGGGCCCGCAGTCGCGCGCAGCGCGCCCTTCCCGCCTACGCCGCCGCAGCCGCGCTTCGCAGCCGCGGAGGCCGGAGCGCCCGCAGCCCGTTCGTGATGACCGCCAGGCTCGCTCCCATGTCGGCGAACACCGCCATCCAGAGCGTGGCCCAGCCGATCACCGCCAGGACAACGAACAGCGCTTTGACGACGAGCGAGAAGCCGATGTTCACGCGGATGATTCGCTCCGCCTTGCGCGCGAGGCCGATCGCCACCGGCAGCTTCGAGAGATCGTCCGCCATGAGCGCGATGTCCGCGGTCTCGAGCGCGACGTCGGTGCCCACTGTACCCATGGCGACGCCCACATCGGCCGCGGCGAGCGCCGGCGCGTCGTTCACGCCGTCGCCGACCATGAGGACCCGCCCGTAGCGGGCGCGGAGATCGCGCACCGCCGCAACCTTGTCTTCGGGGAGCAACGCGGCCCTGACCTCGTCGACACCGACACCCGGCCCGCCCAGCGAAGCGGCCACGGTTCTGGCAGTCCCGGAGTTGTCACCGGTCAGCATCACGATCTTCTCGATGCCGGCCGCGCGGAGATCATGCAGCGCCTCGGCCGCCCCAGGCCGGACACGGTCCGCGATGGCGATCACGCCGTGCAGACGCAGCGGGTGATCCTCATGGCCGGTGCGTCCCTGATCGTCGGTGGGCCGCGTCGCCACGAGCACCGCGGTCCTGCCTTCGGCCTCGTAGCGGGCGAGCACGTGCTTCACCTCATCCAGCGGCACCGCCAGCGCCTCGAAGAGCCGTTCGCTCCCGACGAAGACCTCTTCCTCGCCCACCCGCGCGCGAAGCCCCCTCCCCGGAATCGCCGACGTCTCCGCAACCGGCTGGATGGCGAGCCCCTCTTCCTCCGCGCGCCGCAGGATCGCCCGGGCCAGCGGGTGCCCGCTCCGCGCCTCGGCCGCGGCGGCGAGGGCGAGGACATCGCCAGGGGTGGCGCCATCCAGTGCGAGCACATCGACCACCTCGGGTCTCCCCTCGGTGAGGGTGCCGGTCTTGTCGATCGCGACCACGCGCGCCCGGCCAGCGTCCTCGAGATGGAGTCCCCCCTTGATCAGGATCCCCTCGCGCGCCGCGCCGGCGAGGGCGCTCACGATCGTGACGGGCGTGGAGATCACGAGCGCGCACGGACACGCGACGACGAGCATCACCAGCGCGCGGTAGAACCAATCGCCCCAGCCGCCGAAGCCCAAGAGCGGCGGCAGCACGCCGAGCGCCGCCGCTGTCGCGACCACGGCCGGCGTGTAGCGCCGCGCGAACCGGTCCACGAAGGTCTGGCTCGGCGCACGGCTCGCCTGCGCCTCTTCCACCGAATGGATGATGCGGGCGAGCGTGGTGTCGGATGCCGCCCTGGTAGACCGGACTTCGAGCGCGCCTTCGCCGTTCAACGTTCCGGCGAAGACCTCCGAGCCCGGCGCCTTCTCGACCGGCATCGACTCACCCGTGATCGGCGCCTGGTTCACGCTGGAGGTGCCGGCGAGCACGACGCCGTCCACGGGGATCTTCTCGCCGGGGCGGACGACGATCGTCTCTCCGATCGCCACGCGCTCGACGGGGACGCGGACCTCGCGGCCGTCCCGCAGCACCGTGGCCTCGGTCGGCGAGAGCCCCATCAGCGCGCGGATCGCGTTCCGCGCCCGGTCCATGGAGAGGCCTTCCAGGAGCTGCGCCACCGCGTACAGGAACATCACCGAGCCGGCCTCTTCGTACTCGCCGATCAACAGCGCGCCGACGGCGGCGATCGACATGAGGAAGTTCATGTCGAGGGCGCGCTGCATGGCGGCGCGGATGCCGCGCGGGAAGACGTACCGCCCACCCGCGACGACCGCGCCCACTGCGGCTGCGGCGGCCAGCGCCTGCATCGATAGCGCGTATTCCGCCACGAGGGAGAGCGCCCAGAGCAGCCCCGCGAGCACGACGAGGGCGACCTGCGCGCGCCTGCCCGACCACGCGGCACTCCTCCGCTCCTCGGCGACGCGCCGGGCCCGTGTCCCGAACGGGGCAATGTCATCTCCCGCCGGCGTCTCGTCTTCCACCCGGTAGCCGACGCGCGTGATCGCGCTGACCAGATCCCCCCGCGTCAGCTTGCCCTCCACGTACCCGACGGTAACCCGTTCCCCGACCACGTCGACCCGCACGTCCTGGACGCCGTCGAGCTGGCGAAGCGCCCTCTCCACGCTCTCCGCGCAGCTCGAGCAGTCCATTCCGCCGACCCGGAGGGTGCATACGGCGCGACCCGGCGCCTCGACCTGCGGCGAGAAGGCCGGCATGTTCGGGGTATCCGTCGTTCGGGGAGCGTACGTCACGTTAAGGTTCTACCCCCGAAAGCACGAACCCCGCCCGGTCTCGGGCGACCGGACGGGGTTCGGTTGAGCAGGTGGGCCTGGGTGGAGTTGAACCACCGACCTCACGCTTATCAGGCGTGCGCTCTAACCACCTGAGCTACAGGCCCTGACTGTCCCAAGGAATGGAAATATAATACGCTGACGGCGATCGATCAACCACCCCGGGGCTTCGCGGCGAGGCCGCGGTCCGGCCGGATCGCCCTCGAGAGGCCTGCCCCCCTCGGTCCCCCGATAGAGCCCGCTGCACGCTCGTGCGCATCATCCTGGGCCGGAGGCCGAATTCTTCCGCTACACCGGCCAGACCCTGGATCGGCGTGGCCTGCCGCTCTATATTCTCCCGGCCTGGGCGGCTCTTCCCGTCGCCGAGGGCCGGCCGGGAGTCGGCGCCGCATGGGCCCCGCCGGGGGCACCTCCCCGGCCCGCATCCTGGCAGCGAGCCGGGTGCGCTCGGCCGCCCGGCCAGGTCAGGGCCGCGCACCGGCGGCGATGATGTCGTCGAGAATGCCCTTTGCCGTGTCCGGATCCGCTCCCGACCCCATCACGCATCTCCTGAGCGCGGCCGGCAGCGGCGACCGCGAGGCCCTGGACCGTGTCTTCGGTCTCGTCTACGATGAGCTCCGCCGCCTGGCCGCGGCCGTGAGGCGCGACCGCGGGAGCGACACGCTCAACGCGACGGCGCTCGTCCACGAGGCTTACCTGAAGCTGATACCCTCTGCCAACCAGTCGTGGCGGGACCGCGTCCACTTCCTTCGCGTGGCCGCGCGGGCGATGCGGCAGGTCCTGGCGGACGCCGCCGCCCGCCGGGCGACCCAGAAGCGTGGGGGCGGGATCGCCTTGCTCACCCTCGACGGCTCTTCGCCGGCCGAGACCGTTCTCGGCCCCGACGACGTCCTCGACCTCCATCGTGCCCTCGACGAGCTCGCGGAGCTGAACCCCCGCCAGGCGGAAGTCGTGGAATGTCGGTTCTTCGCAGGACTGAGTCTGGAAGAGACGGCGGAAGCGCTCGGGGTCTCCGTTCCCACGGTCACCCGGGACTGGAGGTTCGCGAGGGCATGGCTGTCCACGCGCCTGCGCGAGCGGTGAGCGGGACGACGGCTCTCGCGACGCTCTGCCGGAAGAGACCGTTGTCATGAGTACGCCGGACTGGTCGACGATCGAACGCCTGTTCCACGAAGCCCTGGAGCTGCCGCCCGAGGACCGGGCCCGCTTCCTCGAGGAGAACGCCCCGGACCCGCGGGTCCGGGCGGAGGTCCTCGCCCTCCTGGAAGCCGACGCGGATCCGGGAACGCTGTTCAGCGCCACGCCCGAGGAACTGGCCGCCGCGGCCGGCGTGGCCCCGGCTCCGCTCAGCGGCCGCATGATCGGCCCCTACCGGATCCTCGAGGTGATCGGCCGCGGTGGGATGGGGACGGTCTACCGCGCCGTGCGGGAAGACCTGGGCAACACGGTCGCGATCAAGGTGGTACGCGGCGCCCTCGGCGACCCCGTCCGCCTCGCCCGCTTCCGGCAGGAGCAGCGCGTGCTCGCGCGCCTCGAGCACGAGGGCATCGCGCGGCTGCTCGATGCCGGCGTCGCTGGCGATGAGACGCCGTACTTCGTCATGGAGTACGTCGAGGGCGAGCCGATCACCACGTGGTGCGACAGGCAGGGCCTCGGGGTCGAGGCACGGCTGCGCCTCTTTCTCGACGTGTGCGACGCCGTCGCCTACGCGCACCGCAACCTCGTGGTGCACCGCGACGTCAAGCCCTCGAACGTGCTCGTCACCCGCGACGGCCGCGTCAAGCTCCTCGACTTCGGCATCGCCAAGCTCCTCGAGAACGCCGACGGCGACCCGACGCTGACGATGACCGGTGCGCACGTCCTCTCGCCCCGTTACGCAGCACCGGAGCAGGTGCGCGGTGAAGCGGTGGGCGTGGCGACCGACGTCTACGGCCTCGGGCTCGTCCTCTACGAGCTCCTCACGGGCACCCACGCCCACTCCGTCGAGGAGGGCGATGCGTTCGCCGTGGCGGCGGCCGTGTTGCGCCACGAGGTGCGCCCGCCCTCGGCCGCGGTCCGGCGCCAGCGCGCCGGGCGTACCGCCGGTCCGCCCGGCGACGCCCGGCGGCTGGCTCGCCGACTCGCCGGCGACCTCGACGCCATCTGCCTACGCGCCCTCGAGAAAGACCCGGCGCGCCGCTACGCGACGGTCGAGGCGCTCCGGGACGACGTTGTCCGGCACCTCGAGGGCCGCCCGGTGTCCGCCCATCCCCCGACACGGGCGTACAGGCTCAGCAAGTTCATTCGCCGCAACGCCCTCGCCGTCACGGCCTCCGCCGTCCTCGCCCTGCTCCTGGCCACCGGCGTGGGTGCGGTGGCCTGGCAGGCCGAACGGGCGGAACGCGCCAGGGCCGCCGCCGAGGAGCTGGCCGACTTCCTGGTCGAGCTCTTCGAGGCCAGCGACCCGAGCGAGGCGCTCGGCGAGACCGTTTCCGCGCGCGATCTCCTCGAGCGAGGCCGGATCCGCGCCGACCGGCTCAGCGACCGGCCCGAGATCCAGGCCGCGATCCTCGACGCCATGGCCCGCGCGTATCTCGGGCTCGGGGACTACGAACGGGCCGATTCCCTTGCCCAGCGCGTGCTCGAGCAGGAGCGCGCGTTGCACGGCGAGCGGCACGCCGATGTGGCCAACGCGCTGGTCACCCTGGCGCGGGTCCGGCGCGACCAGGGCCGGGAGGCCGAGGCCGCGTCGCTCCTCCGCACGGCGCTCGCGGTGCGCCGCGATCTGCTCGGCGACCGGCACGACCTCACGACCGATGCGATGCTCGAGCTGGCCAACGCGATCCAGCAGAGCGGCAGCTACGCCGAGGCCGAGGCGCTCACCCGCGAGGCGCTGGCGGCTCGGATCGCGCGTCACGGCCCGGAGCACGAGCTCGTCGCCGAGGGCATCGCGGCCCTCGCCCTGATCCTGTGGAACGCGGGCGGCGATCTCCAGGAATCGGAAGCGCTGTACCGGCAGGCCCTCGCCATGGGCGAGCGGCTCTGGGGCCCGGACGACCTCCGGCTCGACGGCTACCTCATCGCCCTGTCCGCGCTGTTGCCGCTGGTGGGCAAGCCGGACGAGGCGGAGGTCCTCGCGCGCCGCGCACTCGAAATGCGGCGTCGGGTCTACGGCGACGACCACCCGCAGACCATCCACCAGTACAGCAACGTCGCCCGGGCGCTGGACGCCCAGGGCCGCCGCGACGAGGCCCGCGCCCTCTACCACGAAATGCTCCGGCGCTACGCGGGCATCTTCCAGGGCGACCACCCCATGATCGCGACGGCGGTCAACAACCTCAGCGCCACGTTCTACGCCGAGGGCCGGCTCGACTCCGCCGAGCACTACCTGCGTCAGGCGCTCGAGATGCGCATCCGGATGCACGGCAGCCCGGATGCGAACGTGGCGCTGCTCTACCACAACCTCGGCAGCCTCCTCCGCGCGCAGGGCCGCCTCGAGGAGGCGGAGCGAGCCCTCGCCGAGGCCTACCGACAGCGCATCGAGCTCTACGGGGCGGACAACCCGGTGGCGCTCCGCACGGGCTCCGCTTACGGCGACGCGCTCGTCCAGCTCGGCAGGCTGGACGAGGCGGAGTCGCTCCTGCGCGGGATCCTCGAGCGGCAACGCGGCGAATCCGGCGAGATCTCCTCGGACGCCGCGCTCACCATGGGGTACCTCGCTGGCGTCCTCGCCCGCCGTGGCGCCTATGAGGAAGCCGAGGCCCTGTACCTGCCAGCGCTCGAGGTGGCCGTAGCTCTCGGCCAGGTGCAGGCGCGCCGGCCGCGCCTCCGGGGCGTCGGGCGCGGCGCTGAGCACGGCGGCGAACGCCTCGGCTGCGGCGGCGTAGTCCGCGGCGCGCAGGTGCTCCAGGCCCGCGGCGAGCAGCTCGCCCGGGGCAGATGGCGCCGGGTCAGAGCCCTCGGGCGGCGCGGTTGGGGTGGGCGGTGGAGAGGTCGGGTCGGTTGGCGGCGGGGCGTAGTCGACGGCATCGCAGGCGGCCAGGGCGGCGAGCAGAACCAGGGCGGCGAGCCGTCGTCGCAGTCGGTTCGGCATGGGCGGCATTGTACCACGCGCCCCCGCGCCGGCAAATGACAGAAAGCTCGCAGCTTCCTGCGCTGGCGTCAGCCTCCAGCCTCGGCCAGGATCGCCCGCAGCCGCGCGACCTGCTCCTTGAGCGCGGCCTCGTCG